>JANRMG010000254.1:0-3375 GCA_033761855.1 Candidatus Caenarcanales bacterium | reverse complement strand
GATTTCATTAAGATTAGTAAGTTGTTAGAATAACTTAAATGTTTTGATACTTTGAATTTATAAAGAAGTTTTAACTATGAATTTAGAATCTTGTTTAGAAAAATATGAACCTGTAATCGGTCTTGAAGTACATGCTCAATTGAAGACTAAAACCAAGCTTTTTTGCTCTTGTAAAAACGAATTTGGTGGTGAACCCAACACAAATGTCTGTCCAGTTTGTCTAGGCATGCCGGGAGTTCTTCCGGTTTTAAACCAAACCGCTCTCGATTATGCGATTAAGGCTTCTTTAGCGCTTGGCTGTACCGTTAATCCCAAATCTAAATTTGATCGTAAGCAATACTTTTATCCGGATTTGCCCAAGGGTTACCAAATCTCGCAATACGATCAACCTTTGGCTTCTAACGGTAAATTGCTTCTTCAGGACGGCTCAACCGTCAGAATCCATCGTTTGCATATGGAAGAAGATGCTGGAAAGCTTGTTCACGCTGGAGCTGAGAGATTGCACGGTTCAACTTATTCTTTGGCTGACATGAACAGAGCGGGAACTCCGTTAACCGAAATCGTTAGTGAACCCGATATTCGTTCGGCTGAGCAGGCTCGTTTGTATGTGCAAGAGCTGCGTTTAATTTTAATTTATTGCGGAGTCTGCGATGGAAACCTTGAAGAAGGAAGCATGCGTTGCGACATTAACATTAGTCTCCGTCCTCGTGGTACCGAGAAATTCGGAACCAGAGCTGAAATTAAAAACGTTAATAGCTTCCGTTCAATTGGTCGAGCAATAGAACACGAAATTGAGCGTCAGGCCGAGCTTTTGGATGCTGGACAAAAAATAGTGCAAGAAACTAGATTATGGGAAGAAAACAAAGGCTGCACCATTAGCATGCGTAGTAAGGAAGAAGCTAACGATTACCGTTACTTCCCTGAGCCGGACTTGCTTCCCTTGGTGGTTAGCGAGGAAAAAATCAACACTACCAAATCGCAGATTCCCTTGCTGCCGGCCCAAAAGCGCGAATTGTACCTCAATGAGTTTAAGCTAAACGAAGAGGAAGTTTTCATTCTTGTGGATGATTTGGAACGTGGTCTTTACTTCGATGAATGCGTCAAACTCAAAGCTAATCCTAAAAAAGTAGCTAGTTGGTTGAACGGTCCAATTGCCGCTGGACTCAAAGAACATGAGCAGAACTTTATGACTTCTAAATTTACACCCCAAAAGCTTTACCAGGTTCTAGAGCTCATAGAGAAAGGCACCATCAGCGACAGCAGCGCCCGCAAAGATTTGTTGGAAGATTTATTTGTAACTGATTTGACACCCGGCGAAATTTGCGAGAAAAAAGGCTTAAAGCAAATCACCGATGAGGGCGCCATTTCCAGTGAGATTAAAGCTATAGTCGATGAGTTCCCTGAGCAGTTCTCTGAACTAAAATCCGGAAAAGACAAAATGAAAGCTTTCTTTGTCGGGCAAGCGATGAAGAAGTTTAAAGGCAAAGCCTCCCCCGCCCTTGTGAACAAGATTTTGGATGAGTTGGTGGCTAATTAGTTAGTTTGTTCTTACACTGTTTATTTATTACACGAATAGCTTTTTGTAATTTCCCAGTACCATTGCCTTGAATTTCGAGCTTTTTATAAACTTCACCAAGTCTTTTTCTTAATGCAGCTTCTGAGATACCTAAATCTTTCGCAACAGAACTAGCTTTGGCATTGGGTTCACACATTTTTAAAAAAGTTTCAATTTCAAGTTTTGTGCAACATTTATTTATTAAAAAATCTCTCGGAGAATCAAATTCATAAGTATTCTCTGTATTGATTTCGCTTCCTTGTGTTGTTTGAAAAGTTAAATTAATACCATTTGGATTTATTTCAATTGACCCAATTTCTTGATCTCCATTAATCGTTACAGGCTTTCCGTCTGAATTTGTATAAGAAACTGTCCAAGATGCTAAGAAGTGTTGAAACAATTCTGCAAGTCCCTGTCTCGGAATTTTGATGCTGTTCTCTCCTGCCAATAGGAGTTCAGGTTGATCTCTTCTAGAGAAATTAACTTTTGGTAGTTGAATTGCGGTACTTTTCCTGAGTATTGGAAAAAGAATTGGAGAAATCATATTTATCTTGTATTAATTAATATCTTGAATTATAGACATACTAAATAAAAATTGAAAAATTTATATCAAAAATTTATTAGCAGTTAAAATAATAAGTCCGCCAAAATAATACTTTTAAATTAAATGACAGAAAAAATTGCCACCCGTCAGGCTTATGGGGAGACCCTCTTAGAACTCGGAGCTGAATGCCCTGAATTAGTAGTTTTAGACGCTGATTTGAGTGGTTCAACTTATACAGGCAAGTTTGCCAAAGCTTACCCAGAGCGCTTTTTCAATATGGGAATTGCGGAGCAGAATATGATTTCTACCGCGGCTGGATTGGCAGCGGCTGGCAAAGTACCTTTCGCTTCTAGTTTTGCAATGTTTGCAACTGGACGCGCTTGGGAGCAAGTTCGCAACTCCGTCGCTCACAATGAGTTTAATGTTAAAGTGGCTGCGACACACGCAGGAATCACTCTTGGGGAGGATGGAGCCAGCCATCAAATCATCGAAGATATAGCTTTAATGGGTGTCATTCCAAAAATGTCTGTCTTGGTTCCGGCCGATGCAACAGAGACCCGCGAGATGGTGAAGTTTCTGGTAAAACATAAAGGCCCCGCTTATTTACGTCTTGGCCGTCCAGCGGTTCCGGTGATTTACGACAAAGCTTCCTACAAATACGAATACGGTAAAGCCCAGGTTCTCTCTTCTGGTGATGATGTAACAATTATTGCAGTTGGTGTTATGGTTTCTAAAGCTATGGAAGCTGCAGAACAATTAAAACTGGCTGGAATTAAGGCCGAAGTTATTAATCTTTCCACCATTAAACCTCTCGATGAAGAGGGAATAGCAAAAAGCGTTGAGAAGACAGGCTGTGTTGTCGTTGCTGAAGAGCATAATAAGTTCTTCGGTGTTAACTCTATTGTCGCGGCTTGTATTTCCCGGAGGGTTAATAAATTTGTTCCTCTTGAAGCTGTTGCAATTGAGGATCGTTTTGGACAGAGTGGAACCTTGGATGATTTGATGAAAGAATATGGTCTAACAACCGAAAATATTGTTGAAAAGGTTAAATTGGTTATTTCTAAGAAAAGTAAATAGTTTTAAATTCATTTGTTATTAGATGCTGAAACAAGTTCAGCATGACGTGAGAGTAAGAATCTTTAACTAATCTTTACTTAATTCTTAATAAATCCTTGATTTATCTTGTGAAAAAGGATTATTATTAAGTTAAGGACATATCAAACTTTTATTATAAGTAAATATTATGAGTTCAGTTAGCGGTGGATCATTTCAACCT
>JANRMG010000253.1:0-1527 GCA_033761855.1 Candidatus Caenarcanales bacterium | reverse complement strand
ATTATTGAATTTGGCAGCGGAGAGGGTACTAAGCTTTTAACAAAAAGGTATAAAGTCTTTTCAATCGAGCATGATAAGAGATTTTTAAATCAGCATCATGAAAATTATATTTATGCTCCTTTAATTAACCATTACGAAGTCGTCAATTTAAGTAATGCTTCTAATGTATCTTTTGGATCTTTGTCCAATAATCTTGACAACTTAAATTTGGTTTTAAGAGAGTATTCCTGGTATGACACCTTTAAGCTTAGAGAGAGCCTTCCGCAAGAATATAGTTTAATAATTATTGATGGTCCACCAGGGAATGTTGGGAGATTTGGATTTTTATATAATTTGGAACTGTTTAATACAAATGTGATTATGCTCTTTGATGATACAGAGAGGATGGAAGAAAGATTTTTAGTTAATGAAGTCGCAAGAATTCTTGGTAAGAGGGCTAACTTCTTTGAAACTTCTTTAGGGAAGGGCTTTGCTGTAATAGTATAGAAAATCTCTGCAAATAATCACTCAAAAAGTTTTGTAAATTCTTTAATGTTTTCAAGTAATTTTTTGTAGCCATTTTCATTAAAGTTACCCTTATAATCCTCTAGATGAGTTAGATCAAAAGGGCCAGATGGAACTATTCTGTCTTTGAAAATTTCGGAAAATTTTTCTTCAAATCCGTTTTCATCCGGAAAAAAACTTGAAAGAATGGTTTCGTAGAAAAAAAGAGTTAAGGGACATAAATATAAGTTTGGATGCTTCTGAAGAAGGTATTCAATCACGTGTAAATAATGGTCTTTCATGAATTCACGCTCTTGGCGAGTTGTTTTATTTTCTGTTAAGGAAGCAAAACCATACCTCTTTTCTGGATTATGGAAAAAAATAAAAAGTTTGTCTTTTTCCTCAAGCTCACTGTTTTCTAATCTTTCTTTTAGCCTTCCATATTCAGCTATGCCGTTGAACCAAGTAGAGCAGAACCAAATAACCAAATCATTCTCTTGGCAATATTTTTCTAACATTTCTCTTGAGGTCACGTCGAAGACTGGTAAGCCTTTGATTCCCCAAGACTCATATTCTGGACAGAGGCTTTTATATGAGTTGTTTAATCTCTCTAGATAAGTGTCGCCAAATAAAAAGGTCTTCACATCTATATTGTTCATTAGTACTGTTTCTATTCCTTGAATAAGAAAAACTCAATCGGGTATTTGATTTAAAGGGCCTTTAATTAAGACCTAATTCTCGGGTAGAAAAGATTAGGAATAAAAGCTCAATGACCCGAATAGGAACAAGAAAAAAAATATTAGTAACCGGAGGAGCTGGCTTCCTTGGCTCTCATCTCTGCGAGGCTTTGTTGGCCGAAGGCCACGAGGTGATTTGCCTCGATAATCTCTTCACAGGCGATAAGGAACATATTTTAAAACTACTGGATTATAAACTCTTCGAGTTCGTCCGCCACGACGTAACTTTCCCTCTTTATCTTGAAGTTGACGAAATTTATAATTTGGCTTGTCCGGCTTCGCCAATTCATTATCAATACGATCCGGT
>JANRMG010000252.1:0-5062 GCA_033761855.1 Candidatus Caenarcanales bacterium | reverse complement strand
CAATTCACCTTTATCAAACCAAAAACCGTGCAGTTTTGGGCAGCGATCGACGAGTAGATCATCGCTGAGTAAAATCTTATCCATTAAAGTTTTACATCTTGGACATTTTCTTTTGGCTTCTAAAGAGGTGATGTCAACTTTCTCTTTATACAAAAGCTCTTTAGGAAGCTCGACCGGAAGACCAATAGCTTCGGGCAACATTTCTAGCTCGCTTAAATCAAACCAAAACCCATGTCCAAAGAAACAGAGGTCAAGCTCTATTTGGTGTCTCTCAACTACCATCATTGCTTCGTTACAAACGGGACAATCCATAATTTAAGTTTTGGACAAGGCCTTCAAGCAAGACTTTATTTCACTTAAATCTAATTCCTCAAAGCGGTAATTGTCAATTAGTCCAACATTTCTGGCCTCGATTAAAGAGTTGGTCGCAAGACAAGAAACAAAACTTGCCAAATCAGCTTCAAAGATAATCGTCTCGTGAGCCTTAAGGTGCTTAATTAAATGTCCTCTTACAATTCCGGGCAAACAACCGGATTCAAGCACAGGAGTGCACCAAGCACCATTTGCATCCTGAAAAAACAAATTAGAGCGCGAAGATTCAACAATATGTTTTTTTTCGTTTAACAATACTGCATCATCGAAACCATCGTTATGAGCCTGCATCCAGGCCAAATGGTTTTTTAAATAATTAAAGGACTTAAAAGCATTCAAAGGACTCTCAGAATCAATTCTCCAATCAATGGCAATCTGTAACTTTAGTGGATTAGTGTTTTCAAAGTAGTCTTCAATAAAGCAAGTTACGCCATCCTCCATGGTCAAAACTATCCGCAAGACCCGCAACATGGGCTTATAGTTTTTGGCACAAAAATCCAACACTTGTTGTTTAAGTTCATCAAAGGCTGGAATGCTTAATTTACAAATCTGTGCTCCGAAGGCGAGTCTTTCAAGGTGCTCATCCAAAAAGAAAACGTGACCGTCAGCGGAAACTTTTAGGGTTTCGAAACAGCCAATTCCGTAGCGGAGTGTTAGTGAGTTAATTGGAATCATGAAGTTAAATCTTAGCTAAAATAAAAATACCAGAATAATTTGTATAAAATAATTTTATGGATATTTACGAACTTTTAAAACAAAAAAAGCCAGAAATCCTTGCTTTAGCTAACATATATGGAGCCTACAATGTTAGAGTGTTTGGTTCGGTTTCAAGACGTGAAGCAACTTATGCTAGTGATATCGATCTTCTGGTTGACTTGGAAGAATCAAGCAATTTAATGGACCTTGGTGGATTATGGGAGGAACTAAACAATTTACTTGAACATCCGACCGAAGTTTTTACCGTTAACACTTTAAAACCAAGATTAAGAAAAAGTATTCTCTCAGATGCAAAGGAACTGTGATTTAAAACAATGATTGATCCTAAAGAAAAACTTTTAGATATTTTAGATTCCATTCAAATTATTCAAAGAAATTTAGAAAGCAGAAAGCTCCACGAATTAGATGAGCTTCAATTGTCAGGAGTTGTTAGATTTCTTCAAATTATTGGAGAAGCAGCTTGATCTTTACCTCAAGATATTCGTATACAAAATCCTAAAGTTCCCTGGACAAAAATTATTGGTATGAGAAATATTCTTGTGCATCGGTACGCTAATACTGATATCGAAATCATCGAAGATGTTGTTCTAAACGAACTGGACAAACTTAAAGCTGAAATTGAAGCTATAGTTTCAAATCTTAATTAACCCGACACAAAATTCCGCAGGGATTCAAGAGTAATTTCTTTCAAAGGCTTAGCCTCAATCGAAATACTAGACTTTTTTGGAGTGAAATAATCCTCTACTCTCTTCTCCAAATCAGCCAAAACATTGCTCATCACAATATAAGCATCATAAGGCGAATCGTAAGGACTAAAGTAACTGTGAACATCCCCATCGGAGTAGTTCTTGGTGGACATATAGTAAAAGTGATCTGAGACCGTAAGCTTTCTCCAGACTTCGATCAAATCTTTGTCGAAGGTTGCTTTTATTTTTTTCTCTAAAGAATAAAGTTTCTCCAAGGTCTCTAACTGCATTGGATTGGATTTCCAGGCCGAGAGATCACGTTCTTTATCAGCCCAAGAAGTGGGCTCTGGAGACGAGTAAGAACCAACCGTGGTGTAAAGCTCAATTGCTTCGCTTGGAAAAATAAAATTGTGCTTGCCTGATTTGAGAATTTGTTCTGGCAAATAACGCATGAATTCAAAGATTCCGCTTTCGTCCCACTGATGTTCACCAAAGGTTTCAAAATCCATAAAGAGATTAACCACATTGGCGTCTGAATCAGCTTCATCCAACCAAGACGTAAACTTGTCTGTCGTAAGCGGCCACTCGCCCCAGGTTTTGTTGGAAAAACGAAAAGCAATATCATCCGAGAGCTTGTAGTTCTTTAGAAGCAATTTGAGATTGTCGCGAGTTGCATGATTGTACAAATAATTTGGTGAACGCCATCCAAGATTTGCATCGACGCCTTCGGCAAGAATTCCCTTGTAACCCATTTCAGCAACCATTTCACCGATTTTGTCGGAGTAGATTAGTTCTGTGTTGCGAAAGACGGTGGGCGTAATCCCAAAGACTTCTTCTATTTTTTCTTTGTGCTTCTTGATTTGCTCTTTCCATTCATCGGAGTTATAAAGGAAAGCCAAAGTGTGGTAATAAGTCTCAGAGAGAATTTCGACTGAACCTGTGGCAACAAGCTCCTGAAAAGCCTCTATAACTTCTGGGCAATATTTCTCTGCTTGCTCCAAAAAGATTCCTGAAAAACTAAAAGTACATTTAAATTCGCCTTTGGTCTGCCTAATAATGCGCTTTAAGAGTTTGGTCATGGGCAAGTAGCATCTGTTGGCTACTTTTTTCATGATGAGCTCGTTACTCTTGTCGTCTAAATAAAATGGTGAATTTCCAATATCAAAAATTTTATAATCTCTAATTCGCTCTGGTTGATGGACTTGAAAGTAAAAGCAAACTGATACCATTCTCGAATTCCTATAAATTTGTAATATTTTTGGTCTATTTATCTAGTTCCCTTTGCGGAGAATTTTTCACGATTAAAATAAATTTTTAAAAAAACATTTTTATGTTTCTATTTCTATAATAGCGTCAATTCATGATTAGATAACAATGTTAGAGCTTTGATGACATCAAAACAATTTAAGAAATTTCTTTTAAAAATATTTCTCAAATTATTTAAATTATTTTTTTATTTTTATAAATTAAATCCACCAAAATATCTGACGAATTAACAGTTCAAACTAAGAGTGCTCCTCACCAGTTAAAGAGAGGAGCACAACACTTAGATTTGGAGGAGATTAATTTTGAGTATTGAAAAAAGTCTAAGCAAAAAAGAGACTATTTAAAGGATTTCCACCGGTAGCGGTTCCTCGTCCAGCATTAGGAGTTGGTTGATCGTTTTGAGGAGTAGCGGCAACAGTAGGATCATTGGATGGAGAGATTCCATCTACCAAAACCACTTCTCCATTAGCAGCCGTTGCGACTGTATCGTGAGGCAAAGCACCATTCTGCCTTACACCCTGTCTTGGAGCTTGTCCTGGAATATCTGTAAAAGTATTATCCGCAACAGATCTGTCACGACTTCCGGTTGCAGTCACACTTACACTATTGTTTGGATCTTGGATGCGGAATTCAGCGCCTCTCTCGTCGCGGAAGGTTCTTGTACCACCCTGTCTTCCAACTTCTTGGATGGAGACTGCCACTATTCTTATATTTTGGGCGCCACTAATATCGAAGCCCCGATGACCGTTCTGTCCTGTTCTGGTAGGGAAAAGGGTTAAATTCTCAACTCCATTAATTCTTCCTTCTCCACCGATTACGATCATTCGATCGGGGGCTCCACCACCTTGAAGATCAACCTCAATTGGAGCTCTACCATCAGTATTATCTATAGCACCTTGGAAAGTATTGAAGGAATGAACGATAGCATTTACACCACCGCCTTGACCTCTAATGGTTGCTCCTGGGGTATTATCATCGGTTGAAAAACCACCAATATAACCACCAAAATTGGCACCTACATTGGCATCTACACCGTTATTTAAGTTGTTAAATACAGCTGCGCTATTTGGAGCAATCTGTAAGTTTCTTCTTGTTCCCGGCTGATCTCTTAAATCGAAGAAGTTAGGTTGTAAATTAGCTTGTCTTGCCCCTGAAATGTTTATTGTATTTGGATCGGGATTTGGTGTTGGATCTGGATCAACTGGGTCAGGACCAGGTGCTGGTGGATTTGGGTCTGGACGTGGGTTTGGATCGGGATTAGGTCTGGGATTTGGACGTGGAGGTCTTGGGTTGGGACGATCTGGTCTTGGATTTGGAGTGTAATAAGAATCATCAATTAAATACCAGTTACAGTCATTACCGTAAGACGGATAAGCGCCATAAGAATCATTGTGTCTGTTATAACGATTGTTGGCACCAACCATCCAGGTTTGAGAGCCAGAATTATAGCTCCTTGGCTTAAAACCAAAATTAGGATCATTAGCCCATGAAGGGGGATTATCCCTGGTCCAAGTTCTTAGAGAGCTGCTTACTAATGACATGATTTTTATAAAAAATAAGTATTTCTTTTACCAGCAAAGTACTTATTTTTTATAAAGCTAAAATTAAGAAAAGCCCTTATTAATGGCTAGGCCCATAAGTTTTAGGGATTGCTATCTGATAAAACCCCAGCTAAGCAAGGCAGAACTCATCAAAAATACCAAACCAAAGAACCAGGTTACAAGATTTAAGCCCTTTTCCAATTCACTAGAAGAACTAAACATTTGAGAAGCGCTTCCAATACTGCCAATGCCTTCTCCTTTAGCGCTGTGAAGCAAAACCATACCTATAGTTAAGAGCGCTGAAATGATTTGAAGGATTTGAAAAAAAAGTAACATAATGAATTCCTCGCCTTTATTTTACTCACAATTTGCTGTTTTCAGCTTTAATTCAATATTATTCAAACATTGAACTTACGGTGTCACCATTGTGGATGCGGCAAATAACCTCTGCTAAGAGGGGAGCCACGGTCAACTGTTTAA
>JANRMG010000251.1:0-3635 GCA_033761855.1 Candidatus Caenarcanales bacterium | reverse complement strand
GCAAAATTTTAGGCTTCGCCAGAGACTTAATAATTGCAGCCTACTTTGGAACTTCTCGCGCTGCTGATGCTTTTAACTTTGCTTACCTTTTTACCGGTAACATATTTGTGCTTTTGGGCGGATTAAATGGGCCTTTTCACTCGGCTGTTGTTTCGGCTCTCTCTCATTTGGCTTCATTTGATGAAAAGAAAAGCCAAACCGAAAAAAAACAAAACGAGTTTTTGACAAAAATAATGTTGTTAACTTCAATCGCTTTTGTTTTTTTGAGTCTATTAATTTGGCTTCTTGCGAAGCCTTTAATTGCTTTTTTGCTAAAAGACTATGGCATTGCTGAAGCTGTTTACAAGCAGCTTTTATTAATGTTGCCTGTCTTTTTTCTCTCGGGTTTAATTGGGATTTTGTTCGGGGCAGTAAGTTACAAGTCTCGCTTCTTCTGGCCCGCTGTAAGCCCAATTTTAAGCAGTCTTGCCCTAATTGGTTTTGTGCTTTTAGGTTATAAATTTTGGGGCCAGTGGGTACTTGGAATCGGAACCTCTTTGGGAGCAGTTTTACAGACTTTCTTTCAGTTCTTTGATTTACTTCAATCGGGCTTTAAACCCAGCATTGCCTCAATAAACACTATTTTTCAAAAGTCAAATTCAGAAGACTTCTCGGATATAAAATATTTCAACTTTATTCTTTTCCCCGCTTTGCTGAGCAGCACGATTGGAAGCCTAAATGTTTATGTCGATAGTTTTTTCTGTGCCAAACTCCAAGAGGGAAGCTGGACGGCAATATTAATGGCAAATCGTCTTATTCAGCTGCCTTTCGGGATTTTGGTTGGTTCCTCTTTAGTTTCTTTTCTCCCTCGTATTTCTCTTTACAAAAGCGAAAAGACTAATTTTATAAAAACACTTTACCAGGAAATTTTCAATCTAAGTTTTCTCTTAATTCCTGCCACCGCTTTATTAATTGCGCTTTCTCATCCTTTGGTGGAATTGCTCTTCCAGAGAGGAGAATTCACCGACAGATCAACCGATTTGGTTAATTTGGCAATTCTTGGGTTGGGTCTTAGCATGCTTACTGCACTGCCCCGCGAAATTTACACCCGAGCTTTTTACGCTTTGGGAGACAGCAAAACACCATTGATAGTGAGTCTAATCTCGATTTTTTGGAATGCGATTCTTGATTGGGTACTATGTTTAAAATTTCAGGTAGCTGGAATCGCTCTCAGCACAACTCTTACGGCCCTAATTAATTCTATGCTTTTAATTGTTTTGCTAAAACTAAAACATTTCCGCAAAGAAAGAATCGGTGAATTCAAATGGTTTAAATTAATAATATTTTTGTTAATTGGCTCCTTGAGCGGATGGTTGGCATTTCTTGCTTATGGATTTTTTCAAAGTAAATTTTTGTTAGAACCTTTAAATTTTATAAACTTAAATACTCTTCTTCCATTTTGTTTAGCCGGGATCATTGGGCTTGGAAGTTATGTAAGCTTGAGTTTGATTTCACGTAAATTTTAAAAATCCTTATTGTTTAAAACTGCTAAATTTTTGCGGGAAACTTTGAGTTGAAGCTCCATATTTCTTCATCTTTTATAAGATTGAGAGCCTCTTTGCAGTCACGGTTGGTTTTGGGATTTCTGGAAAATTACCTTGATATCCTTCAACTGGAGCGGCATTTAACATTAAGATAATTGTAAATTTTCTTAAACACTAATAATAAATGACACTCAATTTATTTTCTAGCTATAATTCAGGACTTAAGGTTCATCTTTCACTTTCCTTTTGAAAAAACACCTCTCAATCTTAATACCGGCTTATAACGAAAAAGAAAGATTGCCCTCTACGCTTGATTCATACCTTAAATTCCTTGAAGAAAGAACAAATTACGATTACGAAATTATAGTGATTGACGACGGAAGCTCCGATGGAACGGCTGAAGAAGTAAAAAAACTTTCCTTACCCAAAGTTAAGGTTGTAGTTTTAGAAAAAAACATGGGTAAAGGAGCCGCTGTAAAAGCGGGTGTAATCAACTCTCAAGGAGAAATGGTTCTAATCTGTGATGCTGACGGCTCAACGCCAATCTCAGAACTGCCAAAATTAACCCACGAACTTAAAAGCGGAATTGATTTGGCTATTGGGAGCCGCAACAACCAAGAATTGATTGGCGAAAAACAACCACCCTTTAGAGTGTTTTTGGGTAAATTTTTTAATAAGTTAGTAAGAATTTTATTGAAGGCAAATATAAAAGATACACAATGCGGCTTTAAGCTTATGAAAGGTGATTTGGCCAGAAGCGTTTTTTCAGAAATGAAAATTAATGGCTTTTGTTTTGATGTTGAGCTTTTGTATCTTGCAATGCAAAGAAAATCACAGGTTAAAGAAATCCCAGTAATTTGGATTAATGACGAAAGAAGCAAGGTCAACGTAATTACTGATCCAATCAAGATGTTCATTGACTTATTCAGAATTAAATTAATTCATTCAGCAATTTAAAATTACAAACAAATTAGTTTTTATTTTTTAGCAAATCTCGAATTTCCTCAAGGAGAGTTTCTTCTTGAGTTTTTATTATTGGTTGCTCTTTAATATCTTGCTGCCCTTGGCGTTTTAATGAATTGATGAGCTTAACCAGCATGAAGATTGCAAAGGCAATAATTACAAAGTCAAAAAGATTTTGGATAAAAGCTCCGTAATTAAGAGTAACTGCCGGTGTAGCGCCTATTTCAGGCTTTAGAACCCAAGACAACTTAGAAAAATTCACACCACTGATTAAAAGACCGATTGGGGGCATAACGACATCACTCACAAAAGAAGAAACTATTTTCCCGAAGGCGGCTCCAACAGTGATCCCAACTGCCATATCAATTGCGTTTCCTCTAACGGCAAATTCTCTAAATTCCTTTATAAAGCTCATCTATTAAATTTTCTCCTCTGAAACTCGAATTTGTTCTTAAAATATTTTACGAAATACTTTCTTTTTAATTGACTTAAAATATTAAGCGTTTTTTATAAATTGTGATTTATCATTTATGAATCCACTAAACAATTTCTATAATGAAAAAGACTTTTTTGTTTTCTTTAGCATTACTTTTTGCAATTCAGCCGCTGGTTGCCTCTAGCCAGTCAATGTCTAATTCACAATTTAACGTAAACGGCGACCCTATCCCGGAAACAAGAAGAAGCTACAAAATTCAAAGACCGCAGAATCAATCTGCTCAGGCCGCAAATAACGTAGTCACGAAAGATGACTCTAAAGAAGCTAAAGGGTTGTTTGGTAGATTTAAGAAAAAAAATAAGCAAGAAGCTAAAACAGGACTTTAATAAAATAGAAACTACCTTAAGAATACATTTACAAGGAATTTCAACAGATATTGCTTAGGTATTTGTGATTCATAAAATTAGTTTTTTAAAATACAGTCTTTAACACCAAAACCTATACTTACATCGAGCAGAATAAGTTAAACCTCAAAACGCTCCCTCTTTCAAGTACAAAAAGTATAAAAAGAACTTGAATTTAAGAGGTTCAAAACGAAAGGTCTTTAAAGTCTTACTTATTTTAGTAACTTATTTCCCAAAATGAATAAAAACCATCAAACAAATTTCCAGTTGTTCTTTTACATCTAAACTTTATTGATTTATAGTTGTTAT
>JANRMG010000250.1:0-17987 GCA_033761855.1 Candidatus Caenarcanales bacterium | reverse complement strand
AAGACTACAGATACATCCTGAAAGAGAATCCGCGCACCAAAAAGTTTGCTTAAATTATTTACCGTTATCATGTGAATCTAAAAATTTAATTATTATTTTGAAACAAAAATTCTATAGCAAAACCATTGGCTTTGCATTTGCCAAACTTAGTTAGAATAAATTTTGTAGACTCTATTAAATTCGATCAAATTAGGAGCTCAAATGGACAATTTCAATTTAAAAGATAAAGTCGCCTTAATCACCGGAGGAACCTCAGGAATAGGCAAGGCAACTGCAGTTTTATTTGCCGAAGCAGGAGCTCAAGTTGTAGTTTCAGGACGAAGAGAAGAACAAGGCCAACAAGTGGTCTCTGAAATTACCGCCGCAGGCGGAAAAGCCAAATTTATAAAGTGTGATGTAAGTGATGAATCCAGTGTAAAAAATCTTATTAAAACTACCGTTGAAACTTTTAGCAAATTAAATATTGCTTTTAATAATGCCGGTATTGAGCAGGATCCTATGCTTCCAATCACCGAAACATCGACACAAGAATACCAAAAAGTAATGAACACAAACGTGTTTGGTGTTTGGCTCTGCATGAAGTACGAAATACCCGAAATGCTCAAGAGCGGAGGCGGTTCAATCATTAACACATCGAGTATAGCTGGACATTCTGGTATGCCGGGCTTTGGTGTTTACGTAGCTTCTAAACACGCTGTTGAAGGGCTCACAAAATCAACGGCTCTGGAATTTGCCGACAAAGGGATTCGAGTGAACACAGTCTCTCCTGGCGCAATTCTTACTGATATGGTCGAGCGTTTTACCGGAGGCTCTGATTCTGACATGGGTAAATCCGTGGCTTCTATGCATCCAATGGGGCGTATGGGCAAACCTAACGAAATTGCTTCTGCCGTTCTTTATCTAGCAAGCGACGCTTCCAGCTTTACAACTGGTACTTCTTTAAGCGTTGATGGTGGCTGGTTGGCAAAATAATCAATAAAAGCTGGAAAATTTTTGGAAATAAAATTGGGGAATATAAAAATTATTAATTCACCTCACAAAAAATAGATGCTGCAGCAAAATCACCAAAACACATATTTTACAAATAAATATTTAAGTCTTTTATTTTATTCATTCTTAATTCTTGGATTTTGCTTTTCTTTGAGCGCTTGCCGCGAGAAAACTAATGATGTGGTGATTCCATCTTCTGGCAACACTCCGTCTCCAATGCCTGCTTCAGGAAGACCAATTCAAGAACCCCTTTTAACTTCGGGAAGACCTCTTGAATCAACAACTACAAACAACCCTCCAGCCGTAACACCACAAACCCGATTGCCCGTTCCAGTCCAAAGAGTAACAACAAGAAGACCCTCATCATCTTCTTCATCTAGCTCTTCAGGCTCATCCACCAATTCAAACAACAATTCCAATAACACCTGTAAAGGAGCAGTTTTCTCTCAAAGCTGGGCTTGGGTAGTTGATTCGCAGGGCTTTAAATATTACACAGGCTATAAACAAATCAGCAGTAATAATCAGGATGCTTTTTTAGTTAAAACCGATTCTTCAAACAAAATTTGCTACGAAAAGCAACTTACAAATGCATCACCAGATGAACGTTGTTCTAGAATTGCCATTTCAGAACAAAACGGCACTGAATTTCTTTATTTGCTTTGTTCAACCGATGGAGGAAATACTTCGTTTCGTGCTACTGGTGGAGGCTACCAAAGTAGTTATGGCTTTGGCGGGGGACCAAAAATTGGTTATATTATGAAGACTCGCCTAGATGGAAGCCTGGTTGCTGGGACTTTTTTGGGAGGCAAGTTATCTAGCGGCAAAACCAACACTATTAATTTAGAAACTTTAAACGTTGACTCCACTATAGTGAGCGTTGGAGGATCAACAGCCTATGGAGCACCACTTACAACTACACCAGTTCGGAGTGGGCAAAGTAACGGTGTTTGCGAAAAGTCAGGCTCAGTCTATCTTGCGGATTTGTCTTTGGATTTGACAACTCTTTTGAAAGCAGAGTGTAAGTAAAAGATCAAATTCCATATTGCTTTTTCACTTCAATTATTCTTGTGGCAAGATTTTGCTTTAATGGCTCTTGAAGGTGTTGCTCACGAATAGCCGCTATGACCAATGCTGAATAATTAAAGCTGTTATCCAAAAGTTCTTGAATTAAGTTTTCGCAATTTGGATTTTCTAGACATAACTTTATTTCTCTTGGAGAGCCAACCATGATAAGTCTTAAATCACCTCGTTGCACTTCAAGGTCAATTTCATAACTTCTTATTTCTGAGTCATTCATTAAATGTTCTCTTAAAGCGATTGGAAGCTTATATTTTTCGAAAATAGAATTTCTAAGATCTGAACTTAAAAAATTTTCGTTTTGGTACAAAAGCTCAATTCCTTGCTTATCTAAGCCATAAACGTAATAAATCCTTAAAAATTCAGGATCAGACATCATTAGATTGCTTATTGATTCTGATAAAAAATTGGAAAAAATTTCTCTCCAATTTACTCTTCGAATATTACTTGGAGCACCTTGAGCAAGTGGAGAATCTTGAGTAGCTCGTCCTCTAAATCGATTCCAAATACTTGAAACTGGTCGTCTAATAAATCTAAATACTGTTTGAACTTGTCTCATACACTTAACTAAAACAAGATCCTAACATCTGTTAGCAGATTGAATATGTTAAATCTACTTCGCAGCCGGTAATTTAGCACACCAAGCAGCACCTTTAACATCACCATTAATTACTTTATAAGCATAAAATGCAGCGGTAGCCGCTTCGCCAAAACCAGTGATAATCAGCTCTACTTTGCCCTCGAAATGGGCAATGTCACCGATAGCAAAAACTTTATCCAAATTAGTTTGGTAACCCTTTGATGGATCAACAATGATTTTGTTGTCTTCGACTTCAATTCCCCAATTTTTGATTTCACCAAGATTAGTTAAAAACCCAGCGCTTATAATCACATTGTCGACGGGCAGTACATGTTCTTCTTTTGTCCGGTTATCAAAAATGGTAACCTCACGAACCTCATCATGCAAACCTCTTATTTCTTTTATTTCATAAAAGGGCATTAATTTCATTTCACCCTTTGAAACTGCTTCTTGAACCTGGTTTAAACTTCCTCCATGGGCACGGTATTTATCACTACGGTGGATTTGTACAATACTGGAAGCCAAATCTTTAAGAGCTAAAGACCAATCCATAGCACTGTCTCCGCCACCGACAATTAAAAGTTTTTTGTTTTTAAAAACATCTAGTTTTTTTACTGTATAAAAAATCCCTTTTAAATCTTCGCCGGGGACTCCCAGCTTGCGGGGCTCAAAGGCACCTTTTCCAACTGAGATAATTACAACTTTAGAGGTTATGGTACTTCCTTCGGTAGTTGTTAAATCCCAATTATCGCCATTACGCGTTAGTTTAGAAATAGAAGTCCCGAGAGATTTCTCGAAGGGAACTTGTTCCAGCTGATCCGAAAGCTTATCTATTAAATCAAGGCCTGTAATTCCCGGTTGGGAGGCAACGTCATAAATCATTTTTTCGGGGTAAAGAGTACTGCACTGACCACCAATAGTATCAAGGACATCAATAAGAACAGGCTTTAAACCTCGAGTTCCACAATAAAAAGCAGCCGCCATTCCTACTGGGCCTGCTCCAATAATTGCTACATCATATACTTCTGCCATAGCTTTAACTTACCCAAATAAACAATCGTTTCAATTAAAAGCTATAAAAATATTAGGCGAAAAATTTATTTATGCGCAACTAAACAAACTTAGGATGTTCTAATATTTGAGATTAAGTCTTTAATTGTTAGAATGAAAGCAATTTATCCGGGCAGCTTTGACCCAATCACCAACGGACATTTAGATGTTATTGAAAGAGCTTCACAAGTCTGTGACGAGCTTATAGTCGCAGTTTTGGAAAACCTTGAAAAAAAGAGTTTTTTTTCAACCACCGAAAGGGTTGAAATGATAAGCGTAGCTGTAAAAGAGCTTAAGAATGTACAAGTCATAAGTTTTAAAGGCCTTGCGGTTGAACTTGTAAGAGAGTTAAAAGCCGATTCCTTAATCCGCGGGATGAGAGACATTGGAGATTTCCGCTTTGAATGGGAAGCTGCCCAATTAAACAAAAACCTCGGACAAGTGGAAACCCTTTTCCTGATGACCAATCCTCTATACGCATTCATTAGCTCTTCGCGCGTAAGAGAGATTGCAAGATTGGGGGGGGATGTGTCAAACTGGGTACCAGGGTCGGTCCAAAAGTATTTAAAGAAATTGAAGAGAACAGGAGCTTAGATTGAGTATCTACAAACTACTCGACAGAATGTTATCTTTGGTTGAAAGTGCACCAACTGTTCCCTTTCTTTCGCTAAAGCTCGTTCGATCCAAAGATCTGCAAGATTTAATTGAACAGTCTGTCTCTGAGTTACCCGAAGAATTGGCCGAAGCGAGGCAATTAGTTTCTCACGAAGAACAGATTTTAAATAGTGCGCGAAGACAAGCTGCCGAAATTATAAGCCAAGCCGAACAACAAGCCCGTGAAATGCTCCATTCAGCCCATGAACAGGCAAGCCATGTTGTTAGTGAATCAGAAGTAATTAGGGCAATAAATATGGAAGCCGAGCGCATACGCGACCAAGTGCGTACAGAGGCACAAAGAATTTATCAAGTTACCGAACAAGACATAAAAGAAGCCGAAGAAGAATCAAAGAGACGTTTACGCTTTGCGCTTGATTCCTCTATCATCGAAGCGGAAAATATCCGCCGTGGAGCCAACTCATACGCAGAAGCCGTTTTGCATGAGCTGGAAAGAACAACGATGGGGGCAATGTCAATTATTCAAAACGGACAAAGACAACTAGACACAGTTTCCAAACAAAATAACAGAGCCGAACATTTTAATAAGTTTAAATCAGCCCTTGCGGATGTAAAAAATCTTCCGCCTGACCTTTTGGGAGAGCAAAACCAACAAGCACAGAGAAACGTAAATATTGCACCTACTCTCAACAGGCAACCTGAAGAGAATAATCAGGTTTAGTTTTTTGATTTAATTCTTTAAACCTCTTTGAACAAAAAGGGAATTTAACCGCTTAAAATAAAGTTTTTTCGGCTTAAACTTTTGAACTTTTAAACTTGCAAGACTTAATTAATAGAACACCGAGAGTTAGCAAAGCAAGAGCCAATAATCCCGCACCAAAATATAATAAAGAAACCCATTGATTAGGACTTGTTATTTTGCTTCCAATCGCTGACGCGAAAAATCCACCACTAATAAAAATAGCTGCAAGAACAAAAGAGATTCGAAGAAACCATTCTAAGAATTTAGAAAGTTTAAGATTATCAATCAACATTTGGCAAATCAAAGACAGAATAACCAAAACCCCAGCATGAGCGTGTCCAGCTCTAAACATAGAAAACTGGAACTCATTAAGATTTAGCTCAGGATGAGCACCAGAAAGTAAACTTAAAACAAAGGTCCCGCCATACTCTATGCTGGGAATTGTAAGGAGAGTAATGCCACTCATAAGTCTGGCACTAGTTGATAGATTTAACGAATTCATAGTCATGGTTACAAATCTTCGAAGGGGTTTTCTTCAGTCTCTTCAGAATTTGGCCCTTTTGTAACCTGAATTTGAAGCACATCCAACCAAGGTTCACCCAAAGCAGCACTAAATACTTTACCTTTGATTTTAACTTCATCTCCCTCTGTGATTTTAGGAAGCAATTCGTGTTTTTGAGCTTCATCAATTTTCATTGCCACTTTAAGCTCTCCGAGAGGGATTTTCGTCTTAGGGCGAAGTAGAGTTAAAGAAATATAGTTTTTGCGCTCTCTCAGAGCCGGAGGATAATCTAAGGCCAAAGCAGAAAAGGAATTAAAGGTTCCTGTAAAACAAACTTCTTTGTTTACCCAAGCTTCGGGATTTGCAACTAATTCTTTGATTGAAACTTCTGTTGTGCAATTCTTGACTTCATTTTTAATTGTTTCTGCCTTGGCTGGTGCAGGCTTTGCAGAACCATCTTTAACTATATTTTTTTTATCAGGAACAGCTTTTTGAGCCGGTGAAGAAGATTTGGAAGATGGCTTAACTGGCTTTGGAGGCACAGCGAGTGAAGTCAAACCCAAAAAGTTTAAACTTAACAGAAAAGTTAAGCATAATTGCTGAGTAAATTTAAGTTTGAATTGGCTGAAGTTGTTTTTCATCGCGTAGCTCGTGGCATACTTGTTTTTCATATGATTCATTTATATCAATTTTGTCTTTGTTTTTGTGCGCGGTTTTGTTAGCTCTAGAAGAGTTGTTTAAAGAATGCTTTTGCTTGAGATCGATCTTACGTTTTTTTGATTCTTCAATCAAATCTTTGGCATACTGCTGAGCTAATATCATATCTCTTTCACCGATCATTAAGTCAATAAGCGCAAGCATTTTTTCTTCTTCTGAACAAAGATCTTTCAAATCTAAAGTAGTTTTGTTTTCGGATTGACTCTTTGAGACAGAAAAATGATGGTCAGCAATCGCAGCTATCAAAGGTTGATGTGTAACACAAAGCACTTGGTGTTTGAGCGAAAGTTTATACAATTTTTCGCCAATCATTCGGCTCACCCGCCCGCTGGTTCCAGTATCTATCTCGTCAAAAATTATAGTATTTCCTGATCCAGTAATTGATTTAAGAATTAACATTATCCGCGAGAGCTCCCCTCCGGAAGCGACTTTACTTAAAGGACGAAGAATGTCTCCTGCATTTGCCATAAAAAGAAACTCTATTTTATCACTTCCATCGCTGTTAAGCTCTTCCAGAGAATGCAAAGAGATTTTGAATTTTGCCGCTTTTAAACCTAAATCTTCGAGCTCAGCACTCACCAAAGCCGAGACTTGTTCTGCAGCTTTGAGACGGACTTTAGAAAGCTCAGCCGCAATAAGTTTTAATTCCTTATATTTTTTTTCGCAGTCTTTTTCTTGTTTTTCAAGATTAATACTTAAATTGGAAAGATATTCAGCATGTTCTTCAAGTTTGGCTTTAAGCTCTAAAAGCGCGTCAAGGCTCGCTACATTGTGTTTGCGTTTTATTTTTTGGATTTGGCTCAAACGTTGATTCAAAGAATCCAAATCAACCTCAAGTTCGTCACTAGCAGCATAAGAACAAAATTCCTGGATTGTTTCAGTTAGTTGATCCTGGATTTCGGACAATTGTTCTACAAGCTTAGAAAGAGCCTCATCACCTTTCGACAAAGTGCCAATTTTTTTTGTAATAATAGACAAAGAACTGGAAACATTGCTCTCAGACTCAAAATACAAATCTTGCACCTCGTCCAAGGTCTTCTGAAGCTCCTCCATTTTTGAGAGTTTAGTTACTTGCTGCTTCAATTCATCTTCTTCTTCAGCATTTTCAATTTCAAGACTGTTCAATTCATTAAGCTGAAAGTTTATAAAATCAAGCTCTCTATCCTTTTCTCCAACTTTATCTTTTTCAGCTTTAAGTTTATTTGCTAAATCTTTCCAGAAAGAAAAAAGATTCTTATATTTTATAACTTCCTTCAAATGCTCTGGACCCAGGAATTCATCAATGACAGAGAGCTGTGCCCTAGGACTTAAAATTTGGTGTTCCGTATTTTGCCCATGAATTTCGAGCAAAACATCACCGAGAGACTGAATGGTACGGGCTGGAAGCAAAACACCATTAATCCGCCCTTTGCTACCTTTCTCGGAGATCTCTCGGCTAATGGTTATGATCTCAAAATCATCTTCATCAACTTTGTTTTCTTGCTTCCATTCTTCGAGAGCTTTCTGCATCCCTAAGGTTAACTTAAAAGTCCCCTCTAAATAACATTTATTGGCTCCGGGTTTAATTACATCGGTGCTCAAGCGCGGACTGATGAGACCTTGGATTGCTTCCAAAAAAATCGACTTCCCTGAACCCGTTTCTCCTGTAACCACGGAAAAACCGCTCTCGAAGTTGACTTCCAAAGAATCAATAAACAAGTAATTTTTTACTTTAAGCTCCTGAAGCAAATTAGCACCTTTATAGTTTTTGGAGAAGAATTTAAAGTGAAACGAAAATTTAGCTAGATAATCATTCTAATTTGAATTTATGTATTAAGCCAATGGTAAATTTTTGGTTTGAGGAGGTAATCCCCCCTCGAATAAAAAGAATTCGTAAAATCGCAGATGGTTTTTCGGCCCCCTTTAATAAAGGGGGCACAACACTTTTAGATCTTTAGCTTTCAATGGTGGGTGTGGGGGATTATTCTCTAAAATTCCTACTTTCGTTATAATAAAAAAATACACAAATTCTATTTTAATCATGGGAACAGTCGCACAAACATCAGATAGTTCATTCAAAGCGGATGTAGTTGATACACAAGGTTTAGTCCTCGTTGATTTTTGGGCTCCTTGGTGCGGTCCCTGCAGACAACTTGCTCCATTAATTGATGAAATGGCAAAAGAATTTACCGATGTCAAGTTTGTAAAATTAAACACGGACGAAAATCCGCACACAGCGCAGACCTACCGCATAAGTGGAATTCCAACTTTAATTTTATTTAAAAACGGCGAACCAGCAAAAGTAGAAGTTGGTGCTTTAAACCGCGATGGATTAAGAGAATTAATTAATTCTGGGAAGTAATCCCCCCTCGAACTAAACGAATCTGTGAAATCATCAATGGTTTCTCGGCCCCCTTTAATAAAGGGGGCGCCACATTTTTGTTATTTAGCTTTAAATCGTAGGTGTGGGGGATTATTCTCGTCCAATTATCAAATAATTATCTTTAAATTAAAGTCCGTAAAACACCAAAAAAAGTTAAAGAAGCCAAAAGCTGAATAAAAGCCCAAAAACTAAAACTTGAAACTTTTTACAGGGCTTTACAAAATAAAAGTGGGCGCTACAATGGAATTTATATATTTATTTTTCCCTTGATTCCCAATTGGAGAGTTAGCAAGTTTATGGATAAATTTACAGATCCAGGCAGGGTTTTGATTTTTGATACTACTTTAAGAGACGGAGAACAATCTCCAGGAGCCAGCCTTAACGAAGCCGAAAAAATTAAAATTGCTCATTCACTTGCAAAACTTGGAGTTGACGTTATAGAAGCTGGTTTTCCCTTCTCTAGCCAAGGTGATTTTAACGCCGTTAATTCAATTGCCAAAGAAGTCCAAGGTCCCATTATTTGCGGTCTAGCCCGCGCCACTGAACAAGATATTAAAAAAGCCGCGCAAGCAGTTGAACCAGCGCCTAAAAGAAGAATACACACTTTTATCGGAGCTTCTGATATTCATTTGGAGTACAAACTCAAGCTAACACGCGAGCAATGTATTAAAAAAGCTGTCCAGATGGTACAACTGGCTAAAACTTTTACACATGATATTGAATTCTCCCCAGAAGACGCCGGTAGAGCCGACCCCAAATTTTTGTTTGAACTGCTTTTCGCTGTCATAGAGGCGGGCGCAACTACCGTAAATATTCCAGATACTGTTGGTTATATTACTCCCTTTGAGTTCGGTGGTCTAATCAAGCAAATCAAAGAGAATGTGCCAAACATCAACAAAGCTATAATTTCGGTTCACTGCCACAACGATTTGGGGCTCGCCGTCGCTAATTCTTTAGCCGCCGTCCAAAACGGAGCGAGACAAGTGGAATGCACAATTAACGGTTTGGGAGAGAGAGCCGGCAACTGTGCGCTTGAAGAAATTGTAATGATCCTCAAAACCCGCAAGGAACATCTAGGGCTTTACACCAACATTAACACCACCGAGATTGCACGAACCAGCCATTTAGTCAGCAACCTCACCGGCTTCCCTGTGCAGAAAAATAAAGCGATTGTTGGGGCCAACGCTTTTGCTCATGAATCGGGCATTCACCAGGATGGAGTTTTAAAACACAAACAAACCTACGAAATCATCGATCCATCAGAGGTTGGCTTAAAAACCAACAAACTTCCGCTCGGCCCTCGTTCGGGTAAGCATGCCTTAAAGAGCCGCCTTGAAGAACTAGGATTTGAAATGGACACCAACCAATTGGACGCCGCCTATCTTCGCTTTAAAGAATTAGCAGACAAAAAGAAACAGCTATCCGACAAAGATTTGATTTCGATTGTTGATGAAAAAGAACGTGAATCCGTTACGGACACCTTCTTTAAGTTGGAAAGATTACAAATCGCCTGCGGAACTGGCCTCCCAACAGCCTCGGTGGAAATCAGAAATTTAAAAGAAGAAAGCTTGCTCCGCACTTCCGCCTTGGGAACTGGGCCTGTGGATGCTATTTACCAAGCCTTAAAAGAGTTGGTAAAAATCCCTAACGAATTAATTGAGTTTTCGGTTCACTCTGTTACCGAAGGCATTGATGCCCAGGGCGAAGTGACAATTAGAATTAAATACCAAAATAAAATCTTTAGCGGCTATTCAGCCGACACTGATATTTTGGTTGCCTCGGCCAAAGCCTATTTAAATGCCGTTAATAAACTTTGTGAGTTTTTAGACAAAATCCCCGAAAGAGGAGACACACAAATTAAAGCTCAGGGAGAGGCCCAAGATGAAGCTCAGAGTGAAGCGGCTGCGGTTTAACCTCACACTCATCGAACAATAATCCCCCCTCGAACAAATCCGATCGGTGATCTGACAGAGTGATTCTCGGCCCCCTTTAATAAAGGGGGCGCCTCTCTCTCTTTATTTTTTAGCTTTCAGTTGTGGGTTTGGGGGATTATTGTTCGAACAAGGGATTATAAATCAAAAATAATTCTTCAAAATTTTCTCCGCTTCAAGCTTTGTGATCACTCGCTCCAGCTCAATAAACTTGTCTTTTTCATAAACCCTAAAAAAAGCATAAAAATCTGCATTATCTAAAAGTTTAAGCTCATAGACTTCGGGTGAATAATTAGTAAAATACTTTATCCTCTTGCAATCAGCTTTTAGAGGAAATTTTAGATAAGCCACCAATGCATGTGCTATTTGCTTATACTGTAAAGGCCGCTTAACCGCTATCCTTAGAAGGTCTTTTTCGGCTTTTGGAAGGATTTTTAGATGCTTGTTCCTGGATTCTTCGGAATACTTCATTCGCTGACCTTGCCTCCTTTCTTTCGGCTTTGGAAGGTGATTTGTGAACACCCAAATGTTTTATCAAAATACGATCTTCGGTATTATCCTCCACAATTGGGGAAATAATCGCAATTGGTTTTCCGTTTTTGGTAACGACGATTACATCTTGCTCTTCGAGAACGCTCTTAAGAACAATATTTGTTTTCTCGCTTAATTCGGATGAGCTAATGAACTTCATTAGTGAAATGAATTTGTTACCTAATTCTTTTTTACCTAAAATTTAGGGAAATAAACGCGTAAGTAAAGATTTATAGATCCTGAGACGAGCTCAGGATGACGTTTATCTTCGTCATTCCAAATCAAGTTCGAAATCTCTTTCTTTGCCTATTGTTTGATACTGATAAGGATTTTGGGATCCTGACTTTCGTCAGGATGACAGAATTAATCGTCATTCCGGGCTAGACCCGGAATCTCATTACCTTGGCAATTGATACAAATATGCGTTTTGTGATCCTACCCACTTCACAATGACAGAGTACAAATCAACTCACAAGCGACAAAATCCTAAAACGCATTTGAAGAGCCGGATCGAAACCCTCTCCGGTCTTGATTTCGTATTCAAGCTTGTTGAGGGCAAAGAAAAGCCTCCGTAAAAAAGTTTGATCAATTCTTTTTAGTTTTTGTACATCCTGCCCCACTTTCCAAGGATTTTTCCCGGTAAGTTCTGCGATTTGATTGCTGTTCTTGCCTTCATCGGACAATTCTTTTAGAACTAAGAAATTGGAAAACACACTTTGCATGCCAACCAGCAAAGGAAGAGGGCTGCCGAAAGTAATAGTTTTATAAGCCGAACGACAAAAACCCACAAAGTCTCTATCTAAAAGCCTGTCAGAAAGGGCAAACAAATCCTGATTGGATTCACAGTTGTCTTTTACGTCCAAAAGCTTAATCTCAGCGCCAGCCGAATAACAGTAAAGCTTTTCCAACTCAGAGACCAAAGTGGCTGAATCGTTACCATAAAATTCAACCAGCTTTTCCAGAGCTGTTCTTTCGATTTTGATTTGGTGAACAGCTGCATATTTTTTTAGCCAATCGACAGTCTCCAATGGTTTCCAAGGACTAAATTGATTTACTTCATAAATTTTAGCAACCATTGCTTCAAGCGCTTTAAAAGACTTTGTCCGCTTGTCTAATTTTTTGGACGAATGAAGAATTACCTTTACTCCATCGGGGAAGTTGCCCTCTTGGCAGAGTAAGCCTTCTAAATCACCAACTAATGCTTCGAGGTTAAAGTCTTCTAAATTTATGAAAATCAGCTTCTGAAGTGCAAAGAGAGACAAGCCAAAAATTTGCGAATTTAAATCGTCTTTGGACGAAAAGTTAATTAAACTAATTTCGGAAGCCCCGTCCAACAAACTACTTTTCAGTTCTTTAAGCTGTATTTGGACCCTGAAACCATCGTCCCCGTGAAGCAAAAGAAGATTATCTTGTGCTTGAATTTTAGTTGTGGTTTTGCTTAACTTGCTCAAACTATTTTTGCTTCAACTGATTATTTGCATCTCATTATAAAGCTAACAAAAATTTCATCTAGAACCTGTAAGAACCCACTTAGCTAAAAATGAGTAATATCCCTTAAAAAGCTCTTGCTTTAAGACGGAAACTCTAGTCTCGAATCCGTAAAACAGTTTTAACACCAGATTATTAGGGCATCTGTAAAGAAGGAATTTAGGACGGTAACGATTATGCAAAAAGAAAAAAAGAGTGAGTGCCCAATAGACGTTTGGATGAATGCAAAAGTTTGTTTACCTGATGGAGACAGAGGCTTTGCCGTAGCCAGACTCACCGAAGAAAAAGATCGTTCGCTCAGCCTAACGCTGACCTTAGATCAATCGTTGCTTGGCAATAAAGATTCTCAGTCACTTGATACAGTCAAGTGGAACAGTATTTTATTAAATTCCCAAGATAACTTGCACAACCTCCCAAAAGGCACAGCCATATTATTAGCCCCACCCAAAATATTTGGCGTAAAGTTTTGGATCGCTCGAGTTAACGAACCGATTAAAGCAACCGGAAACGCAAAAGAGAACATCGAAAAAAATTCCGTAAGTTACAGTCTCTATGAGCTCAAGAGACTAAAGAACTTTTTAGAAGCACGCACTTGCCCAAGAATTGCCTTTCGCACGCCAGTTTTATATGTGGAACCGCAAACTTTCACGGTTACACAGTTTTTCACTCATGACGTAAGTCAAGGTGGTCTCAGCATAGCTATAGACGCTTCTTATCAAGAAAAAATTCCATTCAAAAATAATGAGAATTATTTACTCCAACTTAAGCTTCACGAGGGAATTACCATGCCCGCCTTAAACTATCGCTGTATTCATATTCGCGAAGATGTTTTAACAGGCGCTAAACTAATTGGTTTTTCGCTCGAAGACCATAAAGCCAACGATCCAGAAGTGGAATACAATTTAACACTTTTAACTTGGGCAGATACTCCAGAAGCAGCTGGAAGTGCTGAAAAAATGGAGGAGTAATCCCCCACACTCACCATTCAGAGCTAAAGAACAAAGAGTATTGCTCCCCCTTTAATAAAAATAAAGGAGGCCGAGAATCCATCTAAAATTTTACGGATTAATTTTGTTCGAGGGGGGATTATTTCTCTAAAATTTCCAGCCACAACTTTCCCCATCATCATTTAAGATTAATGAGCCTTACTCTTTTATAATGAGCGATTTAAATTTAAACATTTGGGGTGCTCATACATCTTTTAATGAGCTTTCTCAGTCACTAATCTTCAATCAAAATACAAAATCTCACGGCCTGGTTTCTGTGGCTTTGGCTAGTTTTTTGCTTGCCTTAAAAACAAAATTTCAGGATAAACCAATAATTTTCATCACCGCACAAGATAGCCCTTCGGATTTACATAAATTAAGTAACAAAATCCAAAGGATTGCTGAAGAAGTTCAAGAGAAATTTAAAGTTCAGACTCTGCCTCATAGCCAAGTTTCCTTATTTGAAGGGATAAGTGAAAGTGATCACCATTTTGCTTTGGTCTCTAATACGCTCAGCAGTTGGCTTAACAATATTCCCCAAATAACTCTTTGTGGTCCTAAGGCTATTACTCAGGTGGTTTGTAACAAAGTATCGTTTCAAGCTTTAGAACTTGAGCTCAAGAAGGGTGAAGAAATAAACCTCTCTCAATTTTCGCAATCCTTGGTTGCTATGGGCTACAGAAGAGAGGATACAGTAGTTGAAGTTGGGACCTTTACTATTCGTGGAGAAATCATCGATGTTTTTCCAGCAAATTCAATTAATGGACTTCCTTTCCGGATCAATTTATTCGGAGATGAGGTTGAAAATATTAGACCCTTTGAGCCTTGGACTCAACGTTCTATAAAGTCACAAGAAGAAGATTCCATTATCATTAGTCCAATTTATCCATTCAACATTGCTCTTGGAGAGAAGAAAGAGAGACTAATTGAAAAACTACAATCTTTAACCCAAGAGATGAACACCTCCGGAAACCAAGATGGAAATCTGTTTTGGCAAGAAGATTTGAATAAGTTTTCGATTAATGAATACTCAAGTAACGAGTGGCAGCGCTTCATTCCATGGATGATTGACGAGCTTGATATTCCACTTTCTTATATTCCTAATGATGCAATTGTCATAATCGATGAGCCGGAGGCAGTACTCTCTAAGCTGAAACAAATTCACTCGCGCAATGAGCAAGAGTTAGAACACAAAATTGAAAGAGGCAATTTACCAGCCTCTCAGAATGAGCTACTTAAGCTTTATTCGGAGCTTCCATTGAGGTTTGAAAGAGAAATCAAGAATAAAAAGGTTTTGGAACTAACAATAGAAAACCAATCCGCTAAAAGTATAGATTTAGGAACTTCTCTGCTTCCTCAATTCAGAGCCAATCTTGAAGAACTTAGCAGATTTATTTTGGAGAACAAAAATCAAAATATTTTAATCAGCACTTCAGAAAGCTCGCAGAATCAGCTTAAAGAGAGCCTTCATGAAGAATTCTTAAACGAAATCAAACTACTTCCATCCTTTGGCTTGGATAGAGGATTCTCTCTCGGGGAAAGTTTGCTCTTTACTGACTTTGAGCTCTTTGGCAAGAAGTCTGTTGTTGACAGCAAAAAGAAAAAAGATTTTAGAGTAGATGACTTTGTTCCTTTGGATTTGAACTCGATTCGAATCGGTGATTATTTGGTGCATTTGCGGCATGGTATTGGTAAATTCACTAAGATGAAGGTAATTGAACTTGATGGCCAGAGGCGAGAGTATATAACCCTTGAATACCACAACGGCGAAATGCTAAACGTTCCCGTTGACCAGATGAACCTGCTTACCCTCTACAAAGGTTCATCCGATGGTGTTGCACCAAAGCTCTCTCGGCTTGGTGGCATTGATTGGGAAAAAACCAAAAATACAGTCCGCAAAGCTGTCCAAAAAGTTGCTTTCGACCTCTTGGAACTGTATGCCCAAAGATCACTTGAAAAGGGCTTTACCTTTGCGCCTGATTCACCCTGGCAAACCGAGCTTGAAGATTCCTTTCCTTACCGCGAAACACCAGACCAAATCCGTGCCATCAACGAAATAAAAGACGAAATGGAATCCGGTTACACGATGGATAGGCTTCTTTGCGGTGATGTTGGTTTTGGCAAAACAGAAGTTATCATCAGAGCCGCTTTCAAAGCAATAATGTCTGGCAAGCAAGTCGCAGTGATGGCTCCAACCACTATCTTGGCGCAACAACATTTCAAATCCTTCGCCGAAAGATTAGGCAAGTTCCCCGTTAGGATGGAGCTTATGACTCGTGCAAAAACTGGAGCCGCTAAAAAAATCATCCTCGACAAAATTAAAAATGGTGAGGTTGACCTTGTAATCGGAACCCACGCGCTCCTTGGCAAATCAGTGGTGTTCAAAGATCTTGGCCTAATCATCGTTGACGAAGAACAAAAGTTTGGCGTAAACCACAAAGAAAAGCTAAAGACCTTAAAAGCAAACTTGTCTGTCCTCACTGTCTCAGCCACTCCCATCCCTCGTACCATGCACATGGCTCTTAGTGGCATTCGGGAGATGTCATTGATAAGCACACCTCCTCCGGGCCGCGTCCCAATAAAAACACAAACCTCTACCTTTAATCCCAAGTTAATCAGGGCAGCCATTATACATGAGCTTGAGCGTGGGGGACAAGTATTTTATTTGCATAACCGCGTCGAATCGATTGACCGCAAGGCCGTCGAGTTGATGCAACTGGTACCCGAAGCATCCTACAAAATTGCCCACGGTAAGATGTCTGAAACTGAAATTACTGGAGTCATGGAGGATTTCATTAACCACGAGGCAGATGTGTTGGTTGCAACTTCGATTATTGAGAACGGAATTGATATCCCAAATGCCAATACCATGATCATCGAAAACGCTGACCGTTTTGGATTATCGCAGCTTTACCAGCTCAGAGGGCGAGTAGGAAGATCAAATGATCCATCCAAACCCGGATTCGCCTTACTGTTGCACGGAACAATGGATTCCATGAATGAACAAGCGCGGGCCCGACTGGAAACCATTTCTCGTTACAGCAATCTGGGTTCGGGCTACCAAATAGCTTTGCGCGATATGGAAATAAGAGGCGTCGGCAATTTACTCGGCGCAGAACAGCACGGAAAGATGGTTTCCGTTGGTTTTGAACTTTATTGCGAAATGCTCAACGAAGCAATTACTGAAATAAAACAAAAGATCCAACCCGGCAAAGATCTTGAAGAGAGTGAAATTAAGCCAAGCAAACCCATACTCAGCCTCGAAGAAAAACCTGTCTTTGACTTTAAGCTTAACGCCTATATCCCCATCGATTGGATTCCAGACGATTCCCAAAGAATCCGTGAATACCAGAGACTATCGGAGGTTACAACTTTATTACAATTAACTGGCCTGAGCGACGAATGGAGCGATAGGTTTGGAGCCCTCCCTCTGCCGGTGTGCGAGTTAATTAAAATTGTGAAACTACGACTAATGGCCACCGAAGCGGGAATTTATGGACTCATTCGTCCAAAGGGCAGCTTTATAGAACTGAATGCCCGAATAAGCTTTAGCCAATGGAAAAAGCTTCAAGAAGTAGCTCCTGCCTGGCTTAAAGAGCGCATTGCAATTCGAATGGCAACCCAGGCTGGCGAAAACACTAAAATAATGGCAAGAATCCACGAGCTTGATGTACAGAACCAGCTAGACCTGCTTGAAGAATTGTTTAAGGATTTAATTCAGACACTAAGTATTTGATTTATACTCTTCGATCTCAACATCTGGGAAGTACTCTTCATTCCAATTTCCTTCTTTAATCATCAAAAGACGAAGTTCACGAGCTAAATCCTTGATTTGTGTTTGCATTGTTTTATCATTGAGTGCAAAAGAAAGCATTTGAGCATTTCTTAAATCCCTTAATGCAAAATCACAATTTTGAGAGATTAATCTTATTTTTGCTCTGTAGAAATAAGAACCTAAGAGTGGTTTAGCATATCCAATGCCATATTCAGGTCTAAAACTTTCACTATCAGCAGGCGTCATGAATGTTATTTCAAAAATATCATCACTATCAAAAGTTAAGTTTAAATTTTTTTCAAACTCACTCATTTTCATATCCTCTAATGCCACTGTAATAGACTGAGTCAGTGATTCTTCTGCTCTTTTATGATCTCCCAAATTATACTGAGCTATACCAATCTTAGATTTACCTGCAAGGAAAACTCTTTTATCTCCAAAAAAGTTTTCAAACTTAAGATAAAAACTAAAAATATTAATTACATTTGAATAATCACCCTTCAAGAAGAAAAAATTTCCAATAAGCTCTATTATCGTTAAAGAACTTACAGCTATAAAAAGAAAAAGAATAAAACTTATCAGTATCAATATTGGAACAGCTTCTGTAAAAGACATAATTTAAAAATTCTTATAGTTTAAGA
>JANRMG010000249.1:0-15034 GCA_033761855.1 Candidatus Caenarcanales bacterium | reverse complement strand
AGCTTTTCATCGATTGCAAAATATATCTCTAAGATTATATGATCTTCCTTCATCTCTCCTAATCCTCGATCTAAGCAATCTTAGTTTTGGGAGAGACCTTCCTTTTTTGCAATATGTCAAACACGCACCATTAGTTATTAAATGCGGACGAGTTTTATAATCAACAACAAGCTTCTGCTCAGGATGGAAGCTTTCCAATTGAAGCTCTTGGCAGAACAATTGCCATAAGAGATCCTCAGCAAGCTCGCACGATGGACAATATATGGGTTTGTGCTCCTGACGAAGCAAATTTGACTCCAGACTTTAATCCTGATGAAGTCGCAAGAAATTCATTTGAATCGTTTTCATCTCAAATTCAAGAAGATCCTGGAATTTTGTTACAGATTGGAAGAATATACGATGGTTTAAGCGCAATCAGCGATTTGGCTCAGAGAGTTCTTCCAAATGAATTTAAATTTTGGGAACCTGAAAAAGGTAATTTTGAAGGAACTAAATTTAATTATGAATCACCAGATCTTCCAACTTTAGAATCACCGATTTTTGGCTAATGTCTATTGATATAAGACCTAAGGCTTTAAAATTTTTATCTCATAAAAATTTTTCTTCTATGCTCAGTCAGACTTCTCAACGAGAACTTTATAAGTTCAATTTGAGAAGATTTGATTTAAGTAAAATTGAACCTTCAAAGCTATTGGAGAATATAAATTCTTTTGGCTTTAAACAACAGATTTTGCAAGCTTACAATTCTAATGAAGTAATTCTTATTTCATTAACTCAAAACTTAAGTAAAGAAGATTTTGTTATTTTTATGAAATGTCTCTTTGGAAGACTTAGAACCGAAAAGGCAAAAGTTGTCTATGATTTTTATGATGAGCCCGTTATCCTCTCTCCGTCAATCAATCCAGAAATTTACAAACAAATACAACCCCATACAGATTTTATTTCGAGGTTTACTTCATTCAGAGGTAGTAATCCAATTGATAATCCCTCCTGCAAGGTTTCCTGTTTGTTTTTTAAAGAAATTCCTCTAACCGGTGGAATTCTACAAATTCATAAAACCGCTCAATGCTTAGAATTTATAAAGCAAAATTTCCCCGAATCGTTTAAACATTTATTCGATGCAGATGCAATGAGTGTATCCTCTGGAAGCAAATTTCCAATCTTATACCTTGATGGATTTGGACAAATTACGCTACAGCTTCAAAAAACAGGAAGAGCAAAACAAGAAGCTCAACCAGCCTTTAATTTTCTAATTGATTCTTCAAATAATCCAGCTCATTGCATTCTAATAAAACCCAGAAAAGGGGACTGCATCATATTCAAGGGCGGAGTTATTCATCAGAGGAGTCAACTGCCAGAACCATGTCGAAGAGAGGTATGGTCAACTTTCCATCATAATCTTCCAGACGGATTTAATTGGTCTTTGTTATAAAACCTAATCCAAAGAAGCGGTAAAAGTCACAGAGCTCTTTTTGAAACCGGCTTCTTTTAAAAGGCTTGTTAAATTCTCGTCCATTTCAATTACATCAATCTTCATTGAGATCTTGCCTCCAGACTGTCTAATGTGTTTTCTGGAATAAGCTTCTTTGAGTAATACTTCAATCATCTCTTTGAAAAGCTCAGGTTTTTTGTCTTTAGGTCTTAAATAAAAATCTTCTACAGTGAGGCTGTATTTTGCTTGGTAGTAATTTGGAAGTTCTTCGATCTTGGCTACTAAAAAGCCAGAAAGACCATTATCTTTTAAATCACAAATTACCAAAAACTGGTTTGGGTCTTGGATTACCTCTAAAGCATAATCAGACCAAACCTCTGAGGCTTTGCCTTTCCAGTTCCAGCGAACCGGGTCAACAAAGTAACGCATAGTCGCAGAGTTACCCCAAAGTTCAAGGATATTTTTTATGTCTGTGACTTCGGCCAACTTAACGGGATGGTAAGTAGTTGGAAAATTTATTACCTTTGAAACCGACAATTTACTTTCAGAAATTACTTCTGACAACTCACCAGTCATCTCAAAACTTTCTTCTAGAGTTGTATATGGATTTAGTTGTGTTTGCAGTTTCTTCATGGTAAGAACTAATTAGCAGAATGGTTAGCGGATCGATGGTCGACTATCTTTACTACTTTCTAATTCCTATGTTACTGAACCTTTGCTAAGGAAACATTAAGATGCGATTTAATTATCGTTTACAAAAAATCTTGGATCTGCGAGAGCAGGAATTAGAGAAAGTAAAAACTAAGTTCCAAAAAGCTGCCGCAGAAGTCAGAACCATTGAAGAAAAAATAACTAAAAACCGCAACGACCAACTAAAAACACAAAGAGAGTTGGTAACACAATCTGGGCTTAGCTCGCCACAGCTTTACATAAATAGGCTGAAACACCTAAAGAACCAACTGGAAATGTTGGAAGAAAACCTTGTAAGAGCCAAAGAAAAGTTGGCAATAGTCAGGCAAGAAATGCTTGAAGCCCAGCAAAAAACCGAGGCACTGAAAAAACACAAAGATAAGAAAAAATCGGAATACGATAAAGAAGAGCTTCTGAAAGAAGAAAAGGAGCTCAACGAAATCGCTCTGATAATGCGCAGACAGCAACAAGATAATAATGGTGACTTCTCCTAATATAAATAACTGGCAGACGAATAGCTCCTCAAACTTAAATGATGAGGGTTCCAATCTGACAATTGATGAGGATTATTTGCAGCTTTCTGCTACTTTTGAGGGCAGCTTCGAAGAACAATTAAGTTCTTTAGAAAAATCTTCCAAAAAGTCCGCTATAAATGAACAAGAGCAAAGTTATTTAAACGATTTAGAAAAAGAGAATCAAAGTTCTGGGGAAATTGATTCCGATCTCGATAATTATTCCAGAATTTTTGACCAAGATGAAAACGACAATGAATTGGAGCAAATCGACGCTGAAAAAGCTTTTAAGAATCTTTTAAATGATTCGGGGCAACAGGCCAGGCTAATCCAAGAACTACAAAAGCAATTAGATACAAACCAGCAGACCCAAAGCAACAATTTAGCTAATTCAAAACTAAATGAGTTAATCAATTCTCTCAGATATTCTTCTTCCAGAGCTCTTCCGGCTGACCCATCAATGGTGTTGGACAAACAAAATTTAAAACTCACGATGAACTTTCCAATGCTCGACGATTTAAAATCGGTGCAGGTTCAATACGATCCAAGCTCTAGAAGCATTACAGCAGAGATGATCACTTCGCAAGAAGCCGCCAGAGTGCTTCAACAACAGGTGGCTATTTTGGAGAAAAATTTAGCTAAACACGATATTAAATTGCAAAGTCTAAAAATCAATGGCACCGAAGGCAACCGTTCCAATCAGGAAAGACAAAACAGGCAAAACAACCAAGGCCAACCGAAAAAGTAAACTTCCAACAATTTATAAAATTACTTAATTAAAACGTCATTCCGAACTTGTCTCGGAATCTATTTTCATCTTTGACTGACACAGATTAATAATTTACAGATCCTGAGACAAGCTCAGGATGACGGTATTGAAGACTTCTTCGCTTTAAACATATTGCAAATCATTCAGGAACAAGCACATTTAAAATATTTTTGTGGAGTTTAACCTTGATTGGCGTCGTACCAAAATAATCACCATCAATTTGCACATCACAGTTTGGACGAGAAATTATAGAAAGTTCATCGGTTTTAAAATGTTCAATGTTTGGATCTTCCTTGTGTTGATCTCTGAGGAGATTAATCGAGCTGTTGATCAAATCCAAACGATTTGGATTTTCTTTAACAATATAAACATCCAAGGAATTGTGATCCTTCTCCTGAACGCTTTCATCGACGGCCCCAGGAATAAAAGCCTCGATCAAATTATTACCAATCATCGAAATCACAGTTACAGCGTTTTTGCGGAAGGTTATTCCATTAAGTTTAATAATAAAAATATGCCTCCGGAACTGAAAGAGCTTTATAGCGGCTTGCACAAGGTAAGCCAAAGGTCCCATCAATTGCTTATGCTCACTCTTAGTTTCCTTCATAATCGAAGCATCCACCCCGCAACCGGCAATCATGGCAAAATATTTTTCATTTACCGAACCGAGCGAAAGTGTCTTCATGTTGTTTTGAAGCACGACCTCAAGAGCTTCTTCGAAAGAAAGCGGTATTTTCAAGCGCTTTGCAAGCAAGTTACCAGTTCCTAAAGGAATAATGCCAAGATTTACCTTCCAGTTTTGGCTAATTAAATTTATTGCCTCGCGAACTGTGCCGTCTCCTCCAACCGCAACGAGGGTATCAATAAAACCAAATTTTATTTGTCTTGCAAATTTCTTTATAGCTTTTTCGTCTTTGATTGAAACTGTACAAAAATTTTTATTTGTTGCTTTATTTAGCTCTTCAATCTTGATTTGAAGACCCTCTTCATTTTGCTTGTAGCTTCCAGACTCAGTATTGATTAAGAAGACGATTTCGCGCCCTTCTTTTCTTTCGAAATTAAAGTGCAGGCTTTTGTGTTGAAGCACAAAACGACGAAAACTATCCGAAACGGTTACTAAAAGCTCACGAAGAAAAAGTAAAAAATCTTGTTTTAAAAATCTAGCCTGAAACCATCTAACCCTAATGCTTTTAAGTCCTTGTAACTTGGCTCCCATTGTATCTGTTAGGATTCCATCTCCAACCATGCCTATCTCTTCTGGTGCCAAATTCCAAAACTCTAAAAAAGAGCGAAAACTCTCAATCGATGGCTTGTAAGCATTTTCGATTGTAGGCAGTTCGAGACCATTTTCAAGTAGCAAATCTCTTACTTTTTTGCAATAAGTTGAAAAGAAATTATTGGTAATAATGCCAACTTTAATTTTGGCCTCTAGAAGCTCTTTAATCTTTTCAATAAGATCTTCAGAGATAATGCCACTATGTTCAACCGCCAAAGTATCGTCGAGATCGAAGATTAGAGCTTTAATCCCATTCTCGTAGCAAAATTCCGGATGAAGATCGGAGATTTTTCTAAAAGTAAAATCTGGTTTTAGGTAATTTGCAAATTTCATCAAGAATTAATTTTTGGACAATCGATTTTCTTTAATGAAAATCTTAGATTAAATCCAAGGCTTCTGAATGTTTTGTTGAAAATATTTTTTTAAATTTTACTGAATGCTGTTAAATAAATTTTGATTGTCCATTTGACTTTGGTTCATTTCACCCATCAAATCACCAAAGGGATCTTGTTTTGCTAATAATTGTTTTTGTAAACTAGCAAGCTTTTCTGCACTTGCTTTGGAATCACCAGAATTAGAGGGAAAAGCAGAATCCAGATTCATTTCAGAATTTGTTTCTTGTTCAATCTCTGAACCTAAAGGAGCCGTATCTCTGGCAGAACTCTTTGGAAGATTACCCGAAACACCACGAGAAGTACTTGTAAAATTAGCTGGCCACTGACCTATCATCGGATCATACTCATTAGAAGAGGGTAAGTCAGCCGGATCGATTTTACTGGGAACGGCAAAATTCTTCTCAGAAATTTCTGGTTTGCCTTTAACACCAATTAAAGCCTGACCCAAACGTTTAAAGTAACCTTTTACCTTGGAGAGGGAATTTGCCAAAAACCTTGTTTTCTCTTTTGTTTCGCCAGCAGCCCTCTTTGCGAAGTTAGTTCCAAAGCTGGCGCTGGATGTGGGTGGCAATAAAGTTGGTATATTTACGCTACTTGTTGGGAAAGCAGGACTATATGACTGACCAACCTGATTCTGAGCGTAAAGAGGATTGGCAGGAATTTGATTGTTTGGGAAATTACCTAGGGTCATTGGTGAAAAAAAGCATAAAGACTCTAATTCATTCTTTCCCTTACTCAACAAGAGGAAAAGGGATCCCTTGAAATTTAGATTATTTGGTGGAGAACTAACCCCGAAAATAGGAAAATTCCGAGACTACATTGAAACAAGTTCAAGTCATAGCTAAGAAAAACGTCTTTTTTCTGTTATCCTGAGCTTATCTGAGAATTCAGCTCAATCTTTTTAGTTTCTAATCAATCCCCTCATCGGGCACACCGATGGTAGTAACATACAAAACAATATCTTCCATCGAGATTCCAAGCGCTTCATTGGTCATATCATCAAAAAAGCCACCAATTCCGCTGGCTCCCAAGCCTAGTTTTGTTGCAGCTAAATTTACTCGTTGGCCAATGCTTCCAGCGTCTGAATGAAGATATCGATAGGATCTTTCACCATAGATTTTAGTGGTTTTATCTAAATTAGCAACATGAAAAAGCAAAGCCGCCGCATCTCTGCCGAGCTCTTGGCGAAGGCAAAGTTTATAAGCCTCTTGACGCAATTCTTTGAATCTAATTTGCTTTAAGAGCTTCTGTTCTGGCAAATAGAGATAGCATCCTGGCTCTAAGCCTTCAATATTGTTAACCAACAAATAACTCTTTATGTGCTCTGAGACAAGATAACTAGGGTTGAGGTCAAAAATACTATTTATATAGTCACTAGGATTATAGGCAAATTGAAGAATTTGCGCCAGATCACTCACCCGAAGAGGCATATCGGGGTCGTACTTACGAGTTGAACGGCGCTGCATTATTGCCTTCATAAGCGAGCACTTATCCCAATTAATAATCTCAGAATCGAGAGTTTTACCCTGTAAAAAACAATCAAAACGTGTATCCTGAGCTTGATTTAGATAGTCTTTTAATGTCGCAGAAATAATGCTTAAAGTGGACTCATCCGGCTTAGCATCTATGTTAGAGAACTCGTGAAGAGCGTCTATTAGTTTCCCCTCTGGGATTTGAGGTGTCTTTGCTTGCACCGGAGAAGGGAGAGCCAAAGGATGATCGAGTAAACTAATAGTATTTGCATCATCCAAAGGCACAAGTGGGATTACAACCAAAGCGTGTTCGTCTTCATCGAATTGCAATAAATCGTTAAGAAGCTTGTCATTAAAGCCTCCCAACATAAAAGCTTTTTTTCCATAAACATAAGAAATCAAACTTATGTTTCCAAGGATATGTCCGCCATCAAGCAAAATGCGGCGGTAAGCACGATCAAAATAGCGCCAAGCGCTGCGGTAGAAGACACCTGAAAGAATTAAACAAATACTAGATTTTTCGAGAGTTGGATGATCAAAACAAGCTTTTTGTAAGTCTTTCCAAGACTTCTCTCCTTCAGTAATTTGAACCAAAGAGTGGGTTTTAACCTGGAAGTTATAAAGGCCTGCAGGAACATGATTGGATGAATCTTTGGAAATCAGATAAAGCTCATTGGGGTAAAGAGCGCCCGCCGAAGGAGCGGCTCGCATTAAAAGAGGATTTGGAGGATAGGGAACAATAGCCGTTACCCCATTAGCAAAGTATAAAAGCCTTGAGAGCTCAGCTAAGGCCTTATCTTTTTCATCCCAATCACTTGTTTTCTTTATTTCTAAATCCGAAAAAGGGTTTGTTCCAAGCGGCACATAGGAAGAAAGATCTAATGTTTTAAGTTTTGGGTAATCTTTAAACGGCACCGGCTGATTGTCCCAGTCAAGCTGATGTGATTGCTTGCTAAGACCTTCAGGTGAATATTTAGTTTTTTCGTGGTAGAAATGGGCAAAGGATGAATGCTTTGAACTCATTGAAAATACGCCCTTACCCTTATTAACCTTTTTATCGTTAACTCATTACATGTTAACCATGTCCTTAAAGACTTAATATTCATGTACTTATACCAAAAACTGCTTATTTTTATAGATTAGCTAAATTATTAAGTTTTGACTCATTAAATTTTTCGTTTTTTTATTTTACTTTTTAGTCTTCAGCCCCTCTAATTCACTATTTATAACATTTATAGCTTTTAGCAACTGAAGATCTTTAGTGTTTGCAAGAGCTTTATCAGGGTCAACAATATTATCAAAATCAATGAACCAAGGACCTTTTTTATCGATTAAGTCTTCTTTGGAAAGTTTAACTTTATAGTTTGGCTGAATACCAATTTTGTTAATGTCAGTCCCATTGGGAGTTAAATACTTGGCAGTAGTAATATTAATACCCGAACCATCAGGGAGATCCCTCACCAATTGAACTAAGCCCTTGCCAAAAGTTTTTTCACCAACTAAGATTGCTCTTCCATTATCTTTGAGTGCACCGCTTAAAATCTCGCTAGCACTCGCCGAGCCCTCGTTGGTTAAAACCACTAATTTACCTTTGTACTCAAAGAGACGGTTTTTACTAGTTGATTTGGTGGCAACATAGCTGTCACGATCAACTGTACTCACAATATCTAAACCATCTTCCAGAAAGATATTTGCAATATTTATGGCGTTATCCAAAAGACCACCAGGATTGTTTCTCAAATCCATAATTAATCCGGGACAATCACCGAGCTGCTTTAATTTATCAGCAAATTCAGTTGAGGCATTATGCGAAATGAAAGTGGAAAGGTGAATGTAACAGATGTTTTCATTGAGCTTCTTAGATTGTCCCTCGGGAATAGCTTCGATTTTAATTTCTGCACGAGTAATGCTGAACTCCTTCTTTGCATCACCTCGTAAAACTACGAGCTTAACATTTGTCCCTGGAGTGCCACGAATTTTATTTGCTACTTCTTCGATAGAGAGACCCTTGGTAGAAGTACCATCAACTTCTAGAATTTCATCTTTAGGCATTAAACCAGATTTGAAGGCTGGTGTCCCTTGAATTGGAGCAATTACAACTATTTTTTGAGATTTATCTAAACCAATCTGAATACCGATTCCAGGCAGCTTAGCGTCTATCGCTTGCAACTCATCTTTGTATTCGTCTTTGTCTAAGAAACGAGTATATCTATCCCCCAGACTGGCAAGCATAGTTTGAATTGCTTTTTTAGAATCTTCGTAGGTTTTTATTTTACCTTTGTATCGACGATCCAAAGACCAAATTGCAAGATCTTGATTATTGTAATTTGCATCTAAAAAATTTTGATCAACAATCAAACGGACTAGCTCATACAGCTCATCGGGCTTGATCTCACGTTGCGTACCAACCGGCGTTGGAGCAGCAAAAACGAGAGAGAAAGAAATTAAAATCAAAAAAGCCAGAGTTCCCAGTCTGAATGTGGATTTTAAGGATTTAGTAAACAATCTGATTATTCTTTCGGTTGACATAATTACTTTACGGTTAGAATCATTCTACACAAAGATTTTTATTTAATAGAGGTCTTTAGTTAAATATTTGTTCTTAAATTTTAAATACCCTTTTTTGTATGAACACTTTCTGATGAGCCAAACAAAAAAATCACTGCTTGTAATACTCGATGGATGGGGAATTAACCCAGACGCTTCGCAGAGTGCGATTGCCGCTGTTGATCCACCTTTCTTTAAGCAGCTTTTAGAGAAATATCCGAATTCTCGTCTTAGAGCAAGTGGGGAAGCTGTTGGTCTCCCCGAAGGAGTAATGGGCAACTCCGAAGTCGGACACGAAAACATCGGTGCTGGGCGGGTTGCAAAGCAAAAACTAACTTTAATCAGCGAGACTATAAAAAATAAAAAGTTTTTTGAAAACCGTGAACTGCTAAAGATTTTCGAGGATGTAAAAAATAACAAAGCAAACCTCCATATTATGGGTTTGCTTAGCGAAGGGGATGTACACAGTCATTTGGGGCACATGTATGCTTTAATTGATTGGGCCGAAAAAGAGGGGATCAATTACTTTGTTCATCCAATCCTCGATGGCAGAGATGATCCACCGAAAAACGCTAAATTTCTTTTAGAAGATTTACTCAAGAAAGTAAACTCCAGCAATGGCTTAGGCAAAATTGCAGATATTTGTGGCCGCTATTGGGCAATGGATAGAGACAATAACTGGAATCGAGTGCAAAAATACTGGGACTTAGTAATCTCGCGCAAAGGTTTAGAAAGCCAGGGCCCACTCGAAGCTGTTGATGAAGCTTATAACCGCGAAAAAGGGAAATTCAGCCCACAAGAAGATAGCGATGAATTCATCCAACCAACCTTTTTTAAAGGAATAGACGGCAGAATCAAAGATGGAGACGGAGTAATTTTCTTTAACTTCCGCCCCGACAGAGCCAGACAAATAAGCACAGCTTTAACTCAAAATAAATTTGATGGCTTTCTCAGAGAGGTTTTTCCAAAAATTAATTATGTCTGCCTTACACCTTATGACCGTTCCATTCATGAATCTGAAAACGGAGCAGATCCAGTTGTACCTGTTGCTTTTACCGAAGACGACCTTCCAGCACAAGATAGAGAAATGGGGATGGGTGAATATATTTCTTCGCTCGGCCTCAAACAATTAAGAACAGCTGAAACCGAAAAGTTTAGGCATGTAACTAGTTTCTTTAATCAAGGACAGGAAGAGCCATTTGAGGGAGAAGAAAGAATTTTAGTTCCTTCTCCCAAAGTGGCAACTTATGACCTTAAACCAGAAATGAGCGCTTATGAAATTACCGACAATTTAGTTAAAGCTCTCCAAAGCGACAAGTTTGACCTTATTGTTGTAAACTACGCCAATGCTGATATGGTGGGACATTCAGGAATTTTTGAGGCCGCTAAAAAAGCAGTTGAACATTTGGATATTTGCTTGAAAAAAGTAATTGAGGCCGCTGAAGAAAAAAATGTTTCGGTACTTGTTACCGCAGACCATGGGAATGCTGACCAGATGGTAAACAAGAACGGCAGCATCAGAACAGCCCACAGTTTAAACGAAGTGCCTTGTATTTTGATTGATAAGCGTTATATTGGAAAACCAATGAGTGATGGTGCCCTATGCGACCTTGCCCCCACTTTACTCACTTTAATGGGTCTTGCAAAACCCTCTCAGATGTCGGGGAAAAGCCTAGTATAAATTTAGGTACCTAAAATAAATTAAGGCAAAAATGCAAATCAGTCTAAAGCACCTTTAGGCCTTCGTAGCTTCTTCTCTATGAAATGAACTTTTGATGATTGATTTCAGTCTTAATCTTGTCGAAAAAGCTCTTGGCAAGAGCATCGTCGTGACGATTGCCCTTCCCTCTCATCGATTGATTCACTTTAAGAGTTTTCAACAGTCTCTGAAAACGGTGGCTAGCATACTGAGAGCCCCTGTCTGAATGAAAGATTAAACCATCATTCAGTTTCCTCTTCCATTAGGCACTCAGAAAAGCTTTTTCAATGTAGTAATAGTACCTTCTTTAAATTCCTTGTTGAATTCTGTTTTCTTGGACATTGATTTTCTCCTTATATTCCTATTGACGTATTGTGGATTTAATCTATCCGGTAATTCGGGGCAAGTTGATCTTTAGTCTAATACTTTGTTAATAAATCTTTTGTGATTTGTTAAAACTATGTAAAATAAAACCTATTGATACTAATTCTCATTAATCGACCAATGAATAACTATTTAAGACCACTCATCGATCGGATTAACAAAGTACAAATATACTCTCAAGAACTTGAGACTCTTTTGATGAGTAATTTCAGCGTTATAAGAATTGGGCAAAACAACTATTCAAACTTTAAATTTTCATTCAGTAATTTTTTTGACAGGCTTAAAGTGATACTCTTTAACATTTATCCTTACAAATCCAACAATATACAAAAACTAGTGAAGCATGTTGGGTCTCTTGATTTATTAAGAAAAAGAGCCAGAAGCTTAAATTTAGAATTCTTGCATTTCCAAAACGAGCTTGCAGGACTTGAAAAATACATTGAAAACATAGAAAAACAAATCAAAGATATTGAGAAAGAAAGTATGAGTAGAGGACTTATCAATTTTCATCACGAGAGAACCAACCAATACAAAATTGATTACGTGAATAAACTCGATTTCGAGAGCACTCCTCACTTGGTTCAAACCGCCAGCTAGAACTTGGTTAAGAGATTATTTGCAAAAATATTGAGACAAAAGCTATTCTTCAATAAAGGTATTTGGATCGGTGATTTGCTATGAAGCTTTGTGACTATGTTTTTAAAAGACTATATGAACTCGGCGTTGAAAATGTTTTTTGCATACCCGGAGAGTCTGTCCAAGACCTTTACAGAGCTTTAATTAAAAGTAAAATCAAAAGTATACTTTTATCTCATGAACCATCAATTGGTTATGCAGCCGATGCTTATTCACGTCTTAAGGGCCTGGGAGCTGTTTTAGTCAGTTATGGTGTTGGTTCGCTTAATCTTGTAAACGCTGTCAGCCAGGCCTATGCCGAAAGTTCGCCTATGATAGTTCTTAGCGGCGGCCCAGGAATTGCCGAAAGAAAAAAACACTCTTTACTTCACCACAAAGTAAGAACCTTCCAGACCCAACAAAGAGTATTCGATGAAATTACGGCAGCAAGCATTATTATTGAATCGGAAGACGATGCAGCAGTAAAACTGGAAACTGCCTTCCAGACAGCACTTAAATACAAAAAACCGGTTTATGTCGAGATTCCACGCGATCTTTGCAATTGCAAAATAAGCTCTCAACCCTTTGTTAGCCAGACAGAAGAGTTTATTGACCAAGCCATGCTTACTGAAGCTTTAGATGAGATTGTTGAACTGGTAAACTCAGCGAAGAACCCTGTTATTCTGGCTGGTGTGGAAATTGCCCGCATAAAGATGCAAAAAGAGCTTTTAGAGCTGATTGAGAAAACTGGCTTACCAACTGCTTCGACTCTACTCGGCAAATCGGTTATTCCAGAGAGTCACAAGCAATCATTGGGAACTTTTTTTGGGACTCTTTCTAACGAACTTGCCAGAGAATACATTGAAGGATCCGATTTGATTTTAGCTTTGGGAGCCATTCTTAGTGATGTAAATCTCGGGATGTTTACCTTTCAGCTCGACCGCCACAAAATGGTAGAAGCCCGCATAGACCATTTAAAAGTAAAACACCATTTATATCAAGAAATAACTCTTAAACAGTTAATGACTGGCCTACTCAACCACCCAAAGCTTAAGACCAAAAAGGTAAACCTACCCAAAAAAGACCTTTCTTTTTTAAAGAAAGAAATTCCTAACGAAAAGATTCAGTCTAAAAGCCTTGGGATAATTCTCAATCAATTCATCAACCGCAAAGATTCGCCAGCTTACCGTATTGTAAGCGACGTTGGCGATTGCTTATTCATAGGACAAGAACTTTTTATAAATCGCATCTCAAGCTTCTTATCACCAGCTTATTATTTAAGCATGGGCTTTGCAGTTCCCGGAGGAATAGGAGCCCAAATCGCCGACCCAAGCCAACGTTCTTTAATTTTAGTCGGCGACGGAGCCTTCCAGATGACAGGTTTAGAAATTATAAGCGCTGTTCGCCTTGAATTGAATCCTATTATTATTTTAATGGCCAATGGAATTTACGCCACCCTCGAACGGGTTGAGGCAGAGCCTATACCCAAATCTTACGGAATAGGCGAATACGATTACTTTAAGCTGGCTGAGATTTTTGGCGGAATTGGTTACGAGGTTAATTCCACAATAGAGTTGCAACGCGCTCTAGATCAAGCCGAAAATAAACATAAATCCAAAATGGTTCTTATTCAAGTTAATTTGGAGCCAAACGATGTTTCAAATGTTTTAAAATCTTTTGGAGAAATGATGGGCAAGTCCAACAAAGAAGCCTCTGGAAGCTAAAACAAAAGTATACACAAATTTGCTTTAAACTCAATGGTACCTAGACTCATAACAAATCCGATTGGAAATGCTTTAATTTATCTTTTTAGAAGAAAATCGAAAGTTCTGGAATTAGAAGAAAAAACTTATGAGTTCTACCAAATCAAAAAGTTACTTAGAAAGTACAATATTTATCTTAATTTTTTTGAGTATCCTCGACTGGATGCTCCAAATAGCAAAACAGCAATAAAAATAACGGGAAATAAATTAAAAATTGAAACAACACCTTATGAAATAGTTCACTCACAAGACGATCCGATTAGTTGTGTTTTATTTCATGGTGACCAGTTTAGAATTCAAAAAAATGGATTCGAGAATTTTATTTTTGAAGTTAGCTTCAAAAACTCTAATCCACCAGAATTTATAGTAACCAGAATCACAAACAAAAAGAGCTCCTAAAGTATTAAGAGCTCTTAAAAAAACTAATTCAAAAACTATGGAAGTTCTACGCTGCAACTGGAACAACGTTAACGTATTTTCTGCCTCTTTTTTCGGAGAATTCAACTTTGCCTTCGATTAATGCAAAGATTGTAAAATCTCTTCCAAGGCCTACATTGTTACCTTGCTTAATTTTTGTGCCAACTTGGCGTACTAGGATTTCTCCTGCATTAACGATCTGGCCGCCAAAGCGCTTTACGCCTCTGCGTTTTGCGTTACTATCTCTTCCGTTTTTACTGGAACCGCCTGCTTTTTTACTTGCCATGACTTAATTAAATTATCTGAACAGAAATATTAAATTACCACAGAATGCTCATTTCTGTAAATCTTTAGGGCTCAACAAGAATAGATGAATCATTAGATACTTATTTTTTCTTAATAAATTTTATAATTACCAGAAAATCGCAAAAAGAGACTGTAAACAAACTTTAATGAGACTTAGCAAAAAAACATTCATTTTAAAAACTTCCATCTCTTTATTGATTTGTATAGCTCTTTCTGCTAAGGCCCAAGTGATGATGCCTTCAACAACTTCAATAGCAAATCAGGGGGCTTCCACTCTTTCGATTCCAGGACGACAATATGGGATTCCTCTCCAGGACGCTCCAAATACCGGACAAAACATTAAAGGAAATCCAGCCATAATTCAGAACTCTCAGCCCCAAATAATCCAAACTGCCGGTCCTTTAGAAGGTAATGTAATTTACAATCCTTCTTCTGGAGCAACTCAAGGGCAAATTTTACAAAATACAAACCCTGCTTTTTCTCAATCTCAAAATCAACAATGGAATACACAAGAAAACAATGGTTATGGACAAAATTTAATTCCTGCCAACCCTCTTCCGACGGCTGACCCAGACAAATTAGAATTTAGCAAATTAACCCAAACAACCCCTTCGGATTCCAAAGGTTATTTTGAAAGAGGCTTAACTAAATACCGCTTGAGGGATTACACAGGCGCTCTAGAAGACTTTAACAAAGCCATTGGGATCGATCCATATTATGCTAAGGCATATTACAATCGTGGAGTTGTTATGTTGGA
>JANRMG010000248.1:0-3637 GCA_033761855.1 Candidatus Caenarcanales bacterium | reverse complement strand
AATTGACAATTGTAAAAAACTTTAAATTTCAGAGCTAAAATAAACTATCTATCAAATATATAATTTCACCTAATGAACCGTCCCCTCACCGACGAAAAGAGCCTTGGCGAAATCTTCAAGTTGTTTTTTAAAATCACTTGGCAAAGTTATATCTTGCCCAAGCTTCATGCAGTCAAACTAAAGACACCTCAAACAAATTCATTCAATCAAAAACTCCATCTAGAAGCTTACAGACTTCAAGGAGAGTTAACTCTTTTAGAAACCGAACTCAACAACCTTAAATATGTGAAAGGTCACATCCTCGACCGAACCGTTACAAACAAAGAGACTGGCAAAATTAGAAACTTTAAAGTGCTGCGCTGGTCAGACGATGGAGACAAAAGAGAAAAGTACTTAGTAAAAGAAAAAACTGCCGAGTCGCAGATGACGCTTGAAGAGGCAAAGTTATTACTGGCCAACCGAGAAAAAGCAGAAGGCTACGAAGAACAGATTAAACAGAAAAGGAAACTGCTTTCAAGAATCGAATACAAGCTTTCAGTGCTGTCTGGCAAGCGAGTTGAAATAACTGATTCAATCAAGGAAGCCATTAACGATATTTTGGTTGGGCGAGAGGAAGAGATTTCTCAAATTAGAAGTAATCTGATTCACGACATTCCAACTCTTTTAATCGGTGAGCCGGGAGTCGGTAAAAGTTTTATTGCTGAGACTTTGCTCAAAGAGACAGGCAGACCATACATCACAATCACCAACCTTAAGGCTGCTCGAAGTGTTTTAGTTGACCAAGTAATTTTGGAACAGCTTCACCAAAAGGGGCTTTTAAAGATCGATGATGATGAGAAATATTCTTGGTCTTTAACGTTTGAAGAAGTTAAGTCCAAGTGCCTCAAGAACAAAACAATTGTTCAAATCGCAGAGATAATCAGAGATTCAATCTACAATTCAGAACACATTGTATACATCGATTCCTTGGCTGGGCTCACACAAAGCAATCAAGAGATTTTAGATATATTTCTTGAAATTGGTTTGCCGATCCTCGCTTGCGCAAACCGAATCAAAAGCTCAGTTGAACTTGAATCCATTTACAGACGCTTCACAAAGGTAGAAATCAAGCCTCTTTCAAAGAGTGCAATAAGAGAGATTTTTCTTCCTAAAGTACAAACTTTAAACGTTGGAGATTATGAGCAACAGCTTTTGTTGACCAAAATCACTAACGCCGCCTGCGGAAACCCTGGCGTTGCAGCCAAGATGTTTGAAAATGCAAAGGCTCTCTCGGTGAGCAGAAGCTTAAATGCCTCGCAAATCCACAATCTTCAAGAGCCAGAGCTTCAGAGGCGATACTTTGATTTAACACCATTGGTTTTGGCTTGTATAGCTGGTTTTGCTGTTTTACGCTTTGTCGGTATTGGCACTAACGATACCTTGCTTTATGTGATGGGCGGTATCGCTTTTGTCGTGTTTATGACCGTTGGTAGGCTTTTTATGAAGAGGTAGAAAGGTTGGCAAATTATTTCTTACCTCTCACTATTTCAACTAGAATATTAATAAGAATTCCAGTAGAAAACAGCAGAAGCGAAAATATTATTGACAAACCAAATGTAAATAAATCTTGCAAAATAATTACTCCTTAAATTAACTTATGTGACTTTAAAAACTCAAAAGTTAAGAACATTTAACTCCGTATTTTTATTTCAAATTTGCTTTCTCAATGAGCCTTGCAAGCGGTTAGCAATTTAAACAGAGCCTGTAAAAGGCATTCCTTAAATCGCATTAAATTTAGTATAAATTAGACAACCCTTGAATCATCGTTTATAGAGTAGCTCGTCTGTTACAGGGTGTTACAAACAGATATTTGATTGGTTTAAAATTTGATAGCGAGCTCCTAATCAGGGCTATCACTTACGTTTATAAACTTTCTTTCTATGCTCAACTTCAAGAATTACGATAATAAGCTTCTGGTCTTCAATCTTGCAGATTAAACGGTAGTCACCCACCCGATAACGCCAAAATCCCGAAAACTGCCCCGACAATGGCTTGCCAAAGGCTCTTGGTTCCTGCGCTTTTTCTATTTTGCGTAAGTATTTGTCAATCTGCTTCTGCGTAGCGAAGTCCAGCTTTTTAAACTGTGTAAAAGCGTGGGAGTCGTATTCAATCTTCCAGGCCAAGCTGTCTCCTTACCTCTTCAATCGGTATTCTAGGATTACCTTTTTCAAGAATAGCGACTGCCTTTAAATAATCAGCTCGATCTTCAAGATATTGTTTTAAAGCGGCTCTTGCATGATAGCTTTTGCTTCTACCAGTTTTTTTAGAGAGCTCTTCAAGCTCTTTTTCTACTTCAGGGTCTAATCTTAAAGCGAACATTATTTTAGTAAATTTATACTTTGTATAACATAATCATACCAAATTATACATATATATTTCAGGGATTATACTGAAACGAAACTTCATGTAATAATCTCTGGAAAGCAGCTCTAAGGGATTATTGAGTTCTTATAGTCATGAATTATTTTAAGCATTTTTATCTTTGTGGTTTTCTAATGGCTCTGCTTTTATGCAGCTTAGTCAAAGCCAATACCATCAGATTACAAGAACGAATTCCCCGGAATTCACAACAAATCCCAATCACCGTAACAGTCCGCTCAATCAGAGATTTAAGAGTTAAAGAAGGACAGAATGTAAGAATTGGACAACTTCTCGCTTTAAGACCGATAGAACCTCAAGCCCCAGCGAGATACATTCCTAAAAACCATGAAAGAGAAGTCCAAAAGCAGAAAGCCAAATTAGAAAAAGTAAAACTCATTGTTAAAGAAGAAGGGCTTCCAGAAATTATGATCAAGCATGAAGAGGCAAAACTCAGAGATTTAGAGTTTGAAGCATCTGAATACCGTAAAGGAGCCGTTGATCCAAGAACTCCGCAAGAGACTACTTATAACAGCCCAGTAAATGGCATTGTAAAAAGAATTATTCCAACTGGCGGTTCTGATGGACGATTGAACGTTGAAATTTTAATTGAGCAGCTTAATTAGCAGCAACAAAAAAGGGGGCTTCCCTCACCCAGAGAAGCCTAAGTTATTATACCCTCTTCTTTTTAAAGTCCTTGTTAAAAATTGGCGAAACTTAAATGGTTTTTATAAGCCAGTCTTAAAGACCGATAAAAAGCCAAACTCAAAGATTATTTTAAATGCATTTTCTCATTTACAATCACCCACTCTAAATTGCCTTCTCTCATTTCTTGAGCAATCTCAATACCTTTATTCTCACTAACCCACTTCTTAAAGGCTTCTTCATTATCCTCCAATCCATTCTGCTTAGCTACATAACCTCTGAGAAGACGATTTGCAATACTCAACTTTAGATTTCCTTGCTCATCATAAAGCATTGTTTTCTCAATACTGTTTCTTGATTGAAAATATTTTTGCTTATCCGAATCACTGAATTCATCCATCAATTCATCAATCTTCAATCTGCGGTATTCATGATATTCATTGGAGATGGACTTTAGCAAAGCTTTCTCTTGTTCAATCTTTTTACTTTGAGACTCTAAGTCCTGCTTAACACGCTTCTCGTAAGTTGTAGTTAACAAAGCTTCTTTTTCAATCAAGGATTTCAAATAACCACCAACATTAGAATGAATCTTATT
>JANRMG010000247.1:0-2545 GCA_033761855.1 Candidatus Caenarcanales bacterium | reverse complement strand
CGCTTGAGCATAACCTCGAAATCATTCCAGTTATAAACAAAATTGATTTGCTCTCCGCCGAAGTGGAGCGGGTAAAAGCAGAGATAGAAGATTTAATCGGTTTAGATGCTTCTGAAGCGGTTTTGGTGAGTGCCAAAGAAGGAATTGGAATTGAAGATGTGCTTGAGGCCATTGTTGCCAAAGTACCGCCTCCAGTAAATAATTTGGATAAACCAACCAGAGCCTTAATCTTCGATAGTTATTACGATTCTTATCGTGGAATTGTTGTCTCAATGAGGGTCGTTGACGGCAAGCTTAAAGTTGGCGACAAAATAAGATTGATGTTTGCAGCACAGGACAAAGAATTTGAAGTACTTGAATTGGGCGTAATGAAGCCCAAACAAACGCAAGTTGCAACTTTATCTTGCGGAGAAGTGGGCTATATGGCTGCTTCGATTAAAGAGATTTGTGCACTGGTTGGAGACACGGTTACAACTATCGAGAAAGGAGCCAAAGAACCTTTGGCTGGCTATAAACCGGCTGTTCCCATGGTGTTTTGCGGAATTTATCCGGTTAACACCGCTGATTATCATGAACTCAAAGAATCCATCGAAAAACTCAGGCTCAACGACAGTTCAATCACCTCTGAGCCTGAGACTTCAGCGGCTTTGGGTTTTGGTTTCCGTTGCGGATTTTTGGGTCTCTTGCATATGGAAGTCGCGAAGGAGCGCCTCGAACGTGAATATAATTTAAACCTCATTGCAACCGCTCCGAGCGTAATTTACCGCGTTACAACCATAAAAGGTGCTGTTACCGAAATAGACAATCCATGCAATCTTCCAGATCCTGCAAATATTGCCAAGATTGAAGAACCATGGGTTAAAGCTCAAATAACCTGCCCTAAAGATTATGTAGGAACCCTTATGGACCTTTGCCAGGAGCGAAGAGGGGTTTTTACAGATATGAAGCATATCGATGACCGTCGTTCGATCATTGAATATGAGCTCCCACTCGGTGAAGTGCTTACCGACTTTTTTGATCTTTTAAAATCTCGTTCTCGCGGATATGCAAATTTAAACTACGAACCAATTGGTTATCGCGAAGGTGATTTGGTGCGCCTAGACATCAAACTGGCCGGTGATAACGTTGATGCTTTTTCCTGTATTATCCACGAGAGTAAAGCCTTCTATATTGGCCGGAAGCTGACACAAAAACTCAAAGAGCTGATTCCCCGCCAGATGTTTGAAGTCCCAATTCAAGCGGCAATTGGAAGTAAAATTATCGCTCGGGAGACCCAATCAGCGATGCGAAAGAACGTTTTGGCTAAATGCTACGGAGGAGACATTACCCGTAAAAAGAAACTCCTCGAAAAACAAAAAGAAGGCAAGAAGAAGATGAAAGCCATTGGAAGCGTCGAAGTTCCGCAGGAAGCCTTTTTGGCTGTTCTTAAGCTTAGCGATGAGGCTTGAAAATTGAAGTTTGAATGGGATTCAAAGAAAAATAAAATAAATATTCAAAAACATGGAATAAGTTTTGAAGAAGCTTGTTTTGTTTTTAATGATCCGAATATACTAAGTATTGCAGATGAAGAACATTCTTTAGATGAAGAATGATGGATAACACTCTGTATAAATCATTTGATGAAAATGTTGGTAGTAATTCATCTTTTTAGAGACAATAATATAATTCGAATAATATCTGCAAGAAAAGCTAATAAGATTGAAGAGATGGCTTATTATGAAAGAATACAACACGAAAGATGAATATGATTTTAGTAAAGCCGAACAAGGTAAATTTTACGTTGCACCTGAAAATACTCAAATACCAATCTATTTAGAAGATGACGTTGTTATTTTTCTTAGACACAAGCTTTTGGTTAGCGAAACTCAATCTCTTCAAACTCTTGTTAATGAGCTTTTAAGGAAAGATATTGATATTTTTAAAACTTTTAAAACTCTCTAATTTTTCATCTTAACTATTAATTCTGCAAAACCAGAACCAATCAATGAGTAACCATTTCATCCCAAGATTCTTTCAAAATCTTTTTTAATTTTTTGCATCAAAAGTAAGCCTATTTTAGGGAAATCCCTATAAGAAAATTAAATTCCTTATTCAAATCGTATTAATTAATTGTTAATTTATGTCAGCTATATCTAACATAGTCTTTACAATAACGGCTTGACTTTCAATATTTCCCCGATTTTTGGAACTGGCATCCATGAAAACCTCTAATTTAAAACCTAATTCTTCAAAATACTTTTTTTCATTAGGGCTTTTATTTTTAAGTATTTTGAATTCTGTACCATGTTTTGCAGTTCTAGAGATGACAAGAACTGATTCCCATGAGGTTGAAACCCGTAACACAACTGTAGACACGAGGGTAGTCGTCGACCTTCCGGTTATCGTCAAGGTTGAGCCGGTAATCGGCTAACCGGGAAGAAGAGTACCTAAATACGGGAAAAAGAGTACCCAGCATTGTCAAGACAACAGAGTCGAGATCATTTGCTTCTTTCTCTGGAAGCTTATTCCACGATGAAGCCTGACTTTGCTCTTCCAGTGAGTGAAT
>JANRMG010000246.1:0-9745 GCA_033761855.1 Candidatus Caenarcanales bacterium | reverse complement strand
CACTGCCTAAGCTTTTGTCTCTCCTCAAGCGGAAGTTGTTTAACACATTTAACCATTAGTCCTTTTAATGAAGCTTTTCGAGCTCTGGGTTCTCGGTTTCCATCATCGGGTTGATTTTCGTGGTCATTGCCAAAAGACCAAACTGGCTGCAAGAAACTCACCAGAAGCCAAGAAAAAAATAAAATTTTACAAAAATTGATTTGTTTCATATAAAAATTGTTATTTTAAACTCTGGCAAAGGGTCAATAATTCTGCATTATTAGGCATCCCTTCAATGATTTCACGGATAATTCCTTCTTTATCAACAACAAATAATGTTCGTTTCGGATGATCTTCGCCAACCAACAAAGCATTGCTCAAATCACCATCAGAATCGGAGAGAAGCTCTAAAGAGGCGAACTCAAACTTTGCTGCAAAGCTCTCGTGGCTTTTGATTGAATCCAAGCTAACACCAAAAACTCTAATTCCTGCTTCGGCAAATTTGGCCCAATCATCACGGAAAGCACACATTTCTTTGGTACAACCTGGCGTATTGTCTTTGGGATAAAAAGCCAAAATAAAGACTTTGCCTTTTAAGGAATTTAAATCGACGTTCTTGCTTCCCTCTTTTTGGGAATAAGACTGCAGACTGAAATCTGGGAAATTAGAACCTACTTTTGCCATTCTTTTATTGTTTCGGTGAATGCTTTGATTTTAAGGGTTTTTAAGCATTAATAAAAAAATTATTTCTATTAAGAAATAGTTAGTTAAAAAAGAAATTAAAGCTAAAGACTTTACAATTTTTTAAATTGACCAAACTTTAGTTCAATGATTAACCCTGTTAGACATAAAGCCTATCTAAATTCCTCTTCTGGAGCTATGTCTTCTTTTTTACCTTTAAGAGTGCATCGAGAATTTCCTATTCCTGTATTAAAGAATCTATTAGCTCAGACTAATAATTATGATATTTATCAATCTTCTTTTGTGCCTATAAGCCAGGAAGGACTTCCAACAATTGTTCCTCAAGGTCTTTCGGTTGGTGCAGCCAGACAGAATCCATCCGAAGCCTGTAGGCAAATTTATGCAACAAAGCCAGATTTACCAAATCCTCTGACATTTAACCTTGCTGCCCTTGCAAGGAATTCCTATGACAATTCATTAGTAAGCGTAACTACCGGTTATACGATTAATTGTAGTTCTTCCAATCAAGGAACAATAGCTTCTCTCACCGAAAGAATGCCTAACCACCTGAGTATTATTGGTCAACCTGCCCAAATATCTGGATTAACAAATGTGGTTTACCACCCCGGATTTTAAGCAAATTGAAATGAAGACAAACTAGATTTTTGGTAACCTTTATTTAGAAAGCGTGCTTCTACGAACTAAAATTTAACTTGTCCACTAAATCTAAAAAGTCTGTCGCCTGGTTTTGCAAAGAGTGTGGCTATGAATCACTAACTTATCTCGGCCGTTGTCCAGCTTGCAGTGCTTGGTCTAGTTTTATTGAACAGCCAAAAGCTCTTAGCAGCAAAAAAGAAAAACTGTCGGTGAGTCCTTTCTCTATCAATTCAACTGATGGACAGGCGGTTAAGCTCTCGGAGATTAATTCCGAAATTAGTAGCGCTCGAATTTCGACGGGCTTTAAAGAATTTGACAACGTTTTAGGCAAAGGCTTGCAAAGAGGATCATTGATCCTAATGGCAGGAGATCCAGGAATTGGGAAGTCTACCTTGCTTTTGCAGGTCATGGGATCGCTGGCTTCAAGAGGCTTAAAGGTTTTATATGTTTCTGGCGAAGAATCCAAAGAACAAGTAAAAGGTCGCTCACAACGCTTAAACGTAAGCCAAGAACTTATGTTTATGGCCGAAACTGACCTGGAGGTGATTCTTGGAGAGATTGAAAGAGTAGAACCAGAGATTCTTGTGGTTGACTCTATCCAGGCTGTTCATTTGGACAACAAGGATTCTTTTCCGGGTAGCCAATCCCAAATCCGTGATTGCGCCAACCTTTTGATGCAGCTAGCAAAAAAGCGAAATATTACAACTATAGTAGTTGGGCACATAACCAAAGAAGGTAATATTGCCGGGCCCAAGCTTTTGGAGCATATGGTCGATGTGGTTTTGTATTTTGAAGGTGATAAACAAAATCATTTTCGAATTATAAAAGGCGCCAAAAACCGCTTTGGTCCAACTGACGAGGTAGGCCTCTTCGAAATGCAAGAGGGTGGGCTTTCAGAAGTAACCAATGCCAGCTCTTTATTTTTAAGCCCCGACGATCCCGCTCACGATAAGACTGGAACCTTGGTTACAGCAACACTTCAAGGCAACCGTGTCATCTTGGCTGAGATACAATCACTAGTTGGGTATACGGCTTATCCTCAACCAAAACGGATGGTGAATGGGTTAGATTACAATCGAGCCAACCAAGTTGTAGCCATTTTAGAGCGAAGGATTGGTTTGTCGCTTGCCAAGCAAGATGTTTATAGTAATGTCGTTGGTGGGCTGGAAATCGTTGAACCCGCCGCCGACTTGGCCATTTGTTTATCTATTATCAGCTGTGCTCGCGATTTAAAGTTTATTCCTAAGCTAATTGCCATTGGAGAATTGGGTTTGGCAGGGGAAGTCAGACCAGTGTCCAAAATAGAATTAAGGCTAAAGGAAGCTCAGAGGCAGGGCTTCAAAACAGTAATTATGCCCAACATGAGCAAAGGGAAAAAGCAAGCTCTCGCCGCTCCTGAAGGGCTTAAACTAATTGAAATTAACCACATTAGTGAGGCATTAATTTTTGCATTTTCTAAAACTTAGATTTAAAATTTGAAAAAGTTTTTTAAAGACAATCCTGAAGGTTGCTGTTCTTGCTCTTGAGGAGCTTGATGAGGCTGGCCCTGACTTTGCGCTTGTTGTGAATTCATCATGCGCTGCTGAATTTGAGAAGAAGCGCTATTTTGTGAATTAACCTGCTGATTATTTTGAAATTGATTTTGAGCAGCCTGCTGAGGTTGATAATTGCTTTGTTGAGGATTTTGCTGAATATTCTGTTGTGCTTGCTGTTGATACTGCGGAACCGCTATCTGATTTGTTTGTTGTCCTGGAGGAGGTACCTGGAGCTCGAGAACAAAGCCGTTTTTTTTAACCGGAACTACTTTTTGAATATTTGGTGTTCCACTTTGTTGATAAGTAGATTGTTGATAAGGAAGCTGATTTTGCATAAATTTCTCCAGGGAACATAAAAGCAAGCACTATACACTCATCAGTCCCCGCTGCAAAAGAATTGGTTTAGGGATTTCAACCAAACTTCTAGTTTTGAAATTAAAAGAAATTTTAAGAGAAGGTTTTTATTTGGTAAGTAATACTCAATTAGCTGAATTGAAAGGAACTTTGCAAGATTCTTTTTATTCGTAAAGGATAGACCTAAAAAAATAAGGGAATACTATAAACAGTCATTTAAAGTTTTATTCTTAATGCTCTCCTCAATGTTTTCTTCAATTAAGCAATTTAAATTTTTAAAGCGGATCAACGAAACCGGCTTTGTATTCTTGTTGATTATATTGTTACCTTTTATGAATCTTTTGGCCGAAGCTTCCGTTGGTATGTTTGAGAAAAGCATTACCGAAAAACTGTTAACTCCTCAACACTCTCATAGAATTTCTTGGAGCTCATATGGCTTAACAGAAGAGGGAGAATACATTTTACGAATAGAAGATAAAGATTCAAAACACAGCCTTGATCAAATCATTCAGAATATCCAAGTTTATATTCCTGCCAGCTCTCTATCGGTGGGGTCCAAAGAAGACAACTTAAAAAACTTTACACTAAGTTCAGAAGAAAGGCTTATAAAAATTGATATCCTAAACCTATTGAGAGAAGAAGGTCTCAATCTTTCCTTTAAATCAAAGAGTCCAGTTTATATGTTTTCTAACAATAATCAAGTTCTGCCAGAACTAAAAGTATATAAAATTGGCCCAAGTAAACCGATAGACTCTTCTAAAGAGAAGATAAATATTTGAGCATAAACCTACAAAATAACATATAAAAAGTAGACAAAAAAAGAAAAGAAGAAGGGTCTAACTTTTTCCAGACCCTTCTTCAAACTAACCGAATTTTCAAATTGGCAATCTTCCTAAACTACTATAAAATATTACTTAATCGTTGCCGTCAGGACTCTTCCTGACAATACATACATACCCGCCCATCCGAAGGTCTAACTCATATAGACTATGCTTTATGCCTTTCCCGAATTTTACTAGAGTAAGACACATAGAAGAAGTCTCAAATCATTTTCTGAAGACGCTCAAAGCCTCACCCAAAGACTTTACTCATAGAAATCTCTAAACCATCTGAATTGACTTGAATATTGTCAAAAAAGAACATAAGACTGGACGCCACCTCAACAATTGCAGCTTCTTCACTTGAAGGGTAGGGAACATAGCTCCATGGAATCGAGCCTTCATCGAGTTTTATGGATAAATCTATTTTGTCTTCATGCAGCCACCAAGAGACATTAAAACCTTTAGCGGAGCAAAGATCTTTTTGAGAATTGGCAATTAAGCGGGCTCGCTGTACTTGGGTGTTGGCCTTAAAGAAAAGCTCCTGAATGGCCAGTTCAAACTCTTCGCTAACATCAACTTCAAGATTCTTGGGCAAAGTCTCAAGCAGTTGGTTGATTGAAAGCTGTAAATAGTTCTTTTCAATTTGATTTAGCCTCGAAGGGTTGGCTTCGTTTTCAAGACTTTCTTGCAACACTTCATCTGGAATAACTTTTACATAACTTTGATTAACAGAAGGAATGCGGCAAGCCAAAATTGCACGATCATCGTTTGGATCACAGCCGTGGCTCAGATCGGTGAAAGTGGCATCTACTAAGGCTGGGATATCTTTGACTGGTTTGTCCTCACGGCAAATCTCAGAGAAATGGTCAAAAAGCCAATTGGAGTTAATCGATTGGTTGTCTCTGTCCTTTTGGTTGAGCAATCCATCGGTATAAAACAAAAGAAAAGCTTGTGGTGGAAGCTGGATTTGGTGGTCACGATAGGTCATACCCGGAAAAATCCCTAAAGGAAAACCCGAGCCACCGTCGATGTAATGAGCCTCAGAACCTTTACCGCCTTCGGAATACATTGGGCTTGGATGTCCTGCCCGGGCATAATTTAATTTACCGCTCGTTAAATCTAAAACTCCATACCAAGCCGAAGAACACAATTCAGACATTTTGTTATGCGAGTAAATTGACTCCGAGAGCCTAGCCAATAACTCGGATGGAGACCAAAGAATACGGTCTTTGGAAGAACTCATAGAGTAAAGCTCACCGAGAATAAAACCCATCAAGAGAGCGGCAGCAGCTCCCTCTCCACGAACATCACCAATTAAAATCCCGACATGGCTAGCTGAGAGATCAAAAACTTTAAAATAGTTTCCGCCAATTTCTTTACGGAACAAGTAGTGATAGGCTGTATGCAAATTCGTTTTGCTGATTGCCTGGTTGAAAAGCGCTCCCTGAAAGATACTTGCCTGTTCAAACTCTTTATAAATTGCCTGCTTAAACTTTTCAAGCTCATTCAATGTGCTCCATAATTTCTTTTGATTACGACTTGCTTTGACTAATTCATCAACTTCTTCGAAAGCCTTGCCATATTCGATTGAGGGATTCCAAACCTTTTTAAAGATTTCTCCTTTTAGATTCTTCTTCGCTGAATCGGTTGCAATACAGACAATTGGTAAGCCCTCACCAAATTTTTGGTTTACATCGGAAGAGAGCTTTAAATATTCTCGAGCATAGGTATCTCTTTTGCCTTGCAAATTTATAATTAGTAAATCAGGCGCCAGTCCTTCGATTTGGCCGAGGGTAGGCAAATATTGAAGATTAATAATTTCATAGTCTTCAACTTTATTTTTTTTAGAGGAACTCTTTTTTTCAAAGCAATTATTTCCCAACAAAAGGATTAGAGGCTGCTTGGTATCTTTTTTATTTTCAACTTGAATTTTTATATTCATTTTCCAGTTGCTATCTTAAATTTGGGGTTGACAGCTTTGTATAAAAAATAATCCTGGCTGGGAGGTTGAAAATTTCAACTCATCTTTGGGTATTCTTTATTTATTTTTTCCCAATACTTACTTATACTTCACAATTGAATTCGAAATACAGACGAACATATTACATAAAAGGCTTTTGAACAAGAGATAAAAATCAGGTCAGGCATTGAGACGACAAATAAAATAAGTTCTTTAATCTCTTTTCGATTAGAAAATTTAATAGAATGTTTTAAAGTGTTAATATAACTAAAATTATATAAATAAGAGCGATTCATGCCGGTAGCAATAAAAAACAAAATCTCAATTAAGAATTTGTCTTGCTTTTACGGAAAGCATTTGGCAGTCTCAAACGTCAATATTGATATTCCAGAAAAAGAAATTACTGCCTTTATAGGCCCCTCTGGATGCGGAAAGTCAACGGTACTTCGCTCAATCAACCGAATGAATGATACTATTCCGCATTCTAAAGTTGAGGGCCAAATTTTAGTTAACTTCAACGATGACAGTCAGGATTTAAATATTTACGATGAAAGCGTAGATGTAATCGCATTACGCCGCAAAGTTGGAATGGTATTTCAAAGGCCTAATCCTTTCCAGATGAGCATTTACGAAAACGTAGCCTACGGGCCAAAATTATTTGGCATTAAAAACAAAAAGCAATTAGACGAAATTGTTGAACAAAGCCTGCGTTATGCGGCCCTCTGGGACGAAGTAAAAGACAAACTTAATCTTTCTTCGGGCCAAGATCTTTCGGGAGGACAACAGCAGAGATTATGCATTGCCCGTGCCTTGGCCGTAGGCCCAGAAGTTTTACTCCTCGATGAACCTTGCTCTGCTCTCGATCCCATTGCAACGGTCAAGATCGAAGACTTACTCATCGAGTTGAAGAAATACCTCACAATCGTGATTGTGACTCACAACATGCAGCAAGCCAGCCGTATCTCAGACAAAACTGCTCTCTTTTGGGTGAACGAACAATCTCGCGCTGGTGAACTCGTTGAATGTAAGCCTACCATAGAGTTGTTTAGCAATCCGCAGGATCAGAGAACAGAGGGGTATATTACCGGTAGGTTTGGTTAATTTAGGAAACGCTTGATTTTTACTCGACAACTCCAAGCATTAAATTTTTATCAAATAAACTTTTATACAAATTAATAAATTCATTAATGTTCACAAAACTAAATTCTACAGATTCATCTTTCAACTCCTGAAAGGTTAATTCAGGTTTAGCCAAACTAAGATTGAGCAAATTAAAAACAAAATTAGTTGTTGATAAAAATTTTACTTTGAAATTTTCAGTATCTCTGTAAATTAATTCATGGCTTTTTTTAGTTTGTTGAGTAATTTCAAAATCGAGATCTTGTATATCATTTACCTCAGTCAAATTATTGATGATTAGAGAAACTGGAAAATCCGATTTAAATGTAATCAGCGTTGGATTCCAAAAAGGCTTCACCAATGGAAAAGCTTCGGCAAGCATTGGAGGAACTTTATGAAAGCCATCTGAATAAACAATTTCAGGTGCATTTTGTACTTTAACTTCCAACCATTCATAGGTTGCCAAATCAATTAAAAAAGGATATTTATTGATTATTTCTCCAACCCTACCTGAAGAGTGTTTTGCAAGATACTCTGGAAATTTTTCAACTGCATAAACCATCTGAAAAGTTTTATTGGGAAAGACTCTTCGGTAATGCTCTGATATTTGAATGGATTTATCCAGAAAGAACTTAAAGGTGTGAGGGTAAATTGAAAGCAAAGCTTCGTTCACTGAATAATTTAGCAACTCTTGATATTGAGATAGACCGAATCTGACTTTTTCCCCTTGATAACTGTCCTGATGGCGTTTTTTACAAAATTCTTTCCAAGTCTCTAGGTCGTCGAGGGCATTAATACCCGCCTCTTTCATTAGAATCTCTCCAACAAATTCTTGTACTTTAGATAAATTCATTTATTCACTTAGTTTGTAACTGAGATTTTTTCTTTGCCAACTGAGGAGTACTTATTCCAAATGGTTTTTAGCTTACTAAATTCTTCCATCAATTCATCAAATGAGGGCAAATTGAGATCCCTTTCAATCATCACAGCGCATGGTGTCTGCTTGTTCAAGAGAAATTCAAGCAAATTCCAAACTTCTGTTTTTACTAAATCTCCATGCGTATCAATAACTATATTTGAATACTCGGTGTGGCCAGCAATATGTAGCTGAACAACTCGTTCGAGCGGTAAGTTATTTAGATATTCATAAGGGTCAAATTTGTGATTGATACTGTTGACATAAACATTATTGATATCCAACAAAAGCCCACAATCAGCTTTTTCGAGAACCTTCGAAGTGAATTCATAATCAGTTAAAGTATTGTCGGGATATTCCAAATAAAAAGAGACATTCTCGATAAGTAAAGGTTTTTGAAAGCGATCCTGCAAGAACTTAATTCGGTCTACAACATGTTTTATAGTCTCTTTTGTTCTTGGAAGTGGAATCAAATCATTAGAATAGTTTTGACTCACGCTGCTAAAACAAAGATGATCGCTAAACCAAGGAGGGTTATATTTTTTTAGTATTTCATCAAGATAGTTCAAGTAATCCTGATTGAATTCATCTACACTACCAATTGAGAGACTGACTCCATGCGGAACTAACGGATATTTTTTAGAAATCTCTTCAAGATAAAATTTTGAATAACCTCCAAAACCAAAGTAGTTTTCTGGAGTAAATTCAAGCCAATCAACTGACGGGAAATCAAAAGAGGGAGCAAGCAAGTCTTTAAAATATTTGTGTCTAAAACCCAGGCCTGCTCCAAGTACCGGACAATCCTGAAAGCCCAGATTATTTTTTACCCCTATACTATGCATTAATTTAATTCGAATCTGAGCTTCAGCTTCTTTTATTATTTAGCTTCTTCTTTTTTTTCACTGCCACATTTGCCACCAGCGCACTTATGATCTGCTTCTTTTTTATCGCTACCACATTTACCACCAGCTTCCTTTTTCTCAGAACCACATTTGCCACCAGCACATTTGTGATCTGCTTCTTTTGGTGCAGTAACTGTGCTTTCAGATTCAGTTGTTTCAGAAGCATTTTCTTCAACTGTTGTAGAAGCAGAAGGTGCTTCTGATTTTTGTGGAGCTTGACATCCTGCCATAAGACTACAGGCAAGAAGAATCGCAGCGAGATTTTTTTGTTGATCTTTCATCACATTTTCAAAATTTAAACGAAGTCTTTAAAAATTGTACTTTGGCTCGGTTTATTTATGGAGGACTTATTTATTTTGACCTGTAAAAAATTTCCCTAAAAGATAATCCAAACTAAGTTTTCCTGGACCATAAAAAATAAACATTACAAGAAACAAAAGATAAGCCCACTCTATTAACCCAACAAATTTAAAAAGATCTTTAACCTCCGGGAGTTGAGCAACAATAATTGCAACCACCATCGTCGCAGCAAGAGGTAAAGAAACCAGTCTGGTAAAAAGACCTAGAATTAACATGGATCCAGCCACTAGTTCTGTGCTACCAACCATTACAGCCTGAAAATCAGGGAAAGGCAAACCAAGACTTTTAAAGTACTGCGTAACATCGGGTAAAGAATGTAATTTACCCCATCCAGTGTTTACAAAAACTAATCCAATTGAAATCCTTGCAATTAAATTTGGTAAGTCCGACCATTCATTCAGCTTCTCTGAAATACTTTTGTATAATCTAACTAGCGGCTCTATCATCAAAGGTCTCCTCAC
>JANRMG010000245.1:0-3464 GCA_033761855.1 Candidatus Caenarcanales bacterium | reverse complement strand
ATCCTCGAAAAGCGTTTTTAGGAGCCAAAGAACCGAAGATAGAGTTCCAGTGTCCTCCCGGGGTGCCGAGTAATTTTCCGGGGTTTCAAACGCTTGAGCAAAAACCAGAAATTCAAAGAGATGAATCAAAGCCTGAAAAGGAAGATTTTCCGAAATCTGAAGATGCATTGAAGCTTGAAAAACTAAAACAAAAATTTGCTACACAAGTTCCAAAAAAGGCTACTCTACAAAAGAATATTACCAATCCTTATTTTGAGGAAGTCTATGATGATTATGATCCAGAGTTTGATCAGACTTTTTTAGAGTCTGAATCCGAATTGGAAGAAATTGGTACGATTCATACCCTGGATTCGCTCAGAGCGATGGAAGCTAGCGAAGTTTAAAAATCCAACTTAAGACTTTAGCTTTTAACTTCCAGGAGGAACTTCTTCAAGTGCTCTTGTCCAACTTTGAATACGTTGAGTTTCAGTTACGTTAGCGGCTTCTAATTCTTTTAAATTTGTCTCATTTTGATTAAGAGCAGTTTGCGCTTGTTGAAGATCTTGAGGAGCTAGCTGCCCACCTTTAATTAGATCTTTAAGCTCTTCTATTGTTGAGTTTATTCTGGCTATTTGTGTAAGGTTATTATCTACAAGTTGCTGTGATTGATTAATTAACGTTTGAATATCAGCTCTGGTTTCTTTCATGCTCTTTAGAACAGTTTTATGACCCTCCCTTGTATTTTGAGGAGACCTTTGTTTATTTATTGTATGAAGTGTGGAATGAAGTCTTGTTTTGCCAATATTTAATGTCATTATAATTTTTGTAGTTAGAAATGTGATTAATGTATCACAAATAGAAAATCACAAACCCAAGCTAAAGAATTTTTTAACTAAAGTTTGTGATTTCAACTAGACAGAATTATTAAATCTTTTTTAGCTTTTCTACTCGTCTTGACCCTTTGAGTAAACCTTTTTGAGTAAACCTTTTGACCATCAAATTTATAAAGGTTTTCAAGCTTTAATCCATCCAAAACCGATAGCTTCGACCCGCGAAAGGAGGCTTGGGATTTCGGCTTGGTTTAAAACTTTGTTATCTTTGCCTAAACCTCCATCTCCAATGACCAGTACAGAAAGTCTCTGGAAGAGACATAGGGAGTTATTGGCTCCATCCACACTTTAGGTTCGCTTAGAGCAATGGAAGATAGTGAAGCCTGATTTATCTTGTTCCGAATGGATTGATAATCTTTCCTGGTGAGGGTAGATTTATGTTGGAATTATTTTGATTTATGGAATTAACGTTTCCATTGGACCATCCATTTATTCCGCTTGAAGGTCTTTCACATTTATAAATTGGACAACCTGAACAATTGCCTCTATTAGGGCTGGTGCCTACCTTCTTGGATATTAGTCCCGGGGAGCATCGCGGGATTGAGCAAACTGGACAAGGCTGGCTGGGTGTCACTGTGGTGCCAGAGGATGAGCTTAATGATTTACAGCCAAATCGGTATTCTTTGCATTGTCCCAATTTACCCATCGATACAGAAGATGATCCTATAATTCCATAATAACTGCCAATCGGACATAATTGCCTGCTCCACCCACCACCAATTGGTAATGAACATTGGTCTCCTCCAATATTGTCTCCAGGTGGAATCGATTTGATTCCTGGCGGTGGAGGGGTTTCACATCCATATTTAAGTTGGGGTGGGCATATACCAGCTCCAATATAATTAATTGATGGATTTGTACTTAACTGAACTGAAATGGTTCCACTAGGGCAAGCGGCAATATTTGAAACGGGACATTGGGTTGGAGGCGATGAGGGCAGAGACGTACTCTGTACCCCTAAGTTGAAGAAAAATACAAAAGCCAAAAGAAACAAATTAAACATAAGACCTCTTTCATTTGTATTTTTAATTCCCTTTGAAGTTCAGAAAAACTTATAAAAAAGGGAGTTAACTAAACAAAAAAGGGCTTCCGTATTTTAGATGTTTTAAAGCTTATTCTCCTTGACCTAATGAGTAAACTCTCTGACCGTCGTATTTATAAAGATTTTCTAGTTTGATCCATTCGAAACCAGCAGCTTCGACCCGGGAAAGGAGGCCTCGGATTTCGGCTTGGCTTAGAACTTTGTCGTCTTTGCCTAAAAACCTGCATCTCCAGTGGTCTGTGCAGAAGGTCTCTGGAAGACCACCCGGATAAACTTTTGCTCCGCGATTACTTATCATCTTGAGCTTAAATTCAGGCCCGGCAATTTCTTCCAACTTTTTGCCAATTTCATTTGTCTCTTTGATTGAGTAGATGAAAACATCCACGCCATTCAATTCGCGTTTGATATTGGTTTCTTTGCGGACGTATTTAATAGGTCTTTGGGAAGGAGCTCCGGTGTAGTCAACTGCTTTTAGGGTACTTGGCTTTTGTCCAATTCTTTTAATTACTTCGTCGGCAAACTGGGTAGTGCTAACATGCGAGCCGCCTTTTGCAACGTCATAGGTAAAGATCCCATCTTCCAGCGTTTTTAACCAAGCATTGTGTACTTTGGTTGCAACTTCATTTTGGTCTATGTGCTGAAGCATGAGAACTGAGCCGAGCAACAATCCAGAAGGGTTGGCTACGTTTTGTCCTGCTCTTCTTGGTGCGCTACCGTGAATGGCTTCGAACATGGCGCATTCTTCACCAATATTTGATGATCCTGCAAGACCCACGCTGCCTGCAATTTGGGCCGCCACATCAGAAGCAATGTCGCCATAAAGGTTTGGCATGATGATTACATCAAACTCTTCTGGAGTGTCGGCTAATTTAGCCATACCAATATCGATGATCCAATGCTCTTTCTCAAATTGTGGGTATTCAGCACCAATTTCATCAAAAATTTTGTGGAAGAGACCGTCTGTCATCTTCATGATGTTGTCTTTGGTAAAACAGGTTACCTTTTTGCGTTTGTTGCGAACAGCATATTCAAAACCGTAGCGGACAATCTTTTCGCAACCTGGACGAGAGATTAACTTTAAACATTGAATAACCTCTGGGGTCTGCTGGTGCTCGATTCCAGCATACAAATCTTCTTCATTCTCGCGGATGATTACCAAATCCATCTTGGGGTGCTTGCAAGGAATGAAAGGATCGTAAGAAACGCAAGGACGAACGTTGGCATAAAGCCCAAGAGCCTTACGAGTAGTTACGTTTAAACTTTTGTAGCCTCCGCCCTGAGGAGTAGTAATTGGGGCCTTTAGAAACACTTTGGTTCTTCTTAAAGATTCCCAGGAGCTTGGTTCTATACCGGCCGAATTGCCGGATAAGTAGACCTTTTCTCCAATATCAATAAACTCTGGTTCAATTTCTGCGCCTGCAGCGAGAATAATTTTGAGAGTTGCGGCCATAATCTCTGGGCCGATTCCATCACCATTTGCCACGGTGATTGGGCGTTTTGTAGGCATAAATTTTGTATTTTAGTAGATAAATTGTCAGACTCAAAATTTTAAT
>JANRMG010000244.1:0-15863 GCA_033761855.1 Candidatus Caenarcanales bacterium | reverse complement strand
TTGATTCCAGTTTCTGGTTTTCAGAATCCATCTTTGTTTAATAACAATAGCTACCAAAGCTTAGGAGGCTTAAGTTCAGCTTCAGCCAATGGTGTTTTCGATTTTAGAAACTCCAACAATACTTTTAATATCTTCAATGGTCCAGTTATGATGGGAGGCTACGCTCGTCCACAATTCCCAATGCAATATAACACCATGAGCAGTTTCTCTCCTAGATGGACAAGCGCTCATTTACCAGTTGCCAGTACTCCAACTTATACTTTGCCAAGCAGTTATTCACACACACCAACTTATAACTATTACCAACCAACTTATTCCAATTATGGAATGTTCGGTTCCTCAATGCTAAGCAGCTTAAGTTCTTCAGCGGCTTCTTCTGGTAATGCTAGCGCTACTTCTTCGGCCAGCTCAATGATAAGACTAAGTATCTAAGAGAGACCTTAATAGTTTTAGTTAATAAACGTTAGTTAAAAAATATACCGGAGAAGGGACTTGAACCCCCATGAGCTCACACTCGATCGATTTTGAGTCGATTGCGTCTACCGATTCCGCCACTCCGGCTGGAAGAGATAACAAAAGGATTTATTAGTATAGCTTGAGTTTAATACAAATTCAATTCAATATTTTAAGGGCAACTGTTTTGAAGATCAGGTCTTAATTTATCCATCTCATCAATAGTTTTACGGAAAGTCTTTTCACTGATTTCATTTGCTTTAGCTATATTTTGAGAATTTTTGGTTTTGTCTTTAATAAATTCGTATGCACTTTGAGCTCCTTTCATTCTGGCTAATGTTCCTGTATTTGCACAATCTCTTAGGTGTTTTTCATTTAAACTCTTTTCGGCCTTTAACGCATTTTTATATATTTTAATTGCCTGAGAATAATTGCCTTTTTCTTCTTCATGCCAAGCTTTTATCCATAGTCTTGTAACTTCTCCATAATGCTCAGCACAAGCAACTGCTCTGGTGAAGGTTGTTACCAAAACAATAAAAGATAAAGCTAAACAAAATATTCTCAAAACTATTTTCTATTCGGATCCTTACCCGGGAAAGCCTTCCATCCGTAAAACTCAGCCACATCACCAAGCTCTTCTTCGATTCTGAGAAGTTGGTTGTATTTAGCTACACGGTCTGTACGGTTGGGCGCTCCAGTCTTAATTTGTCCGGCATTGGTAGCAACCGCAAGGTCAGCGATGGTTGTGTCTTCACTCTCGCCGGAACGGTGGGAAATAACCGCTGTGTAACCGTGTTTATGAGCCAATTCGATGGCATCTAAAGTTTCTGTTAAGCTACCAATTTGGTTTACTTTAATCAAAATGGAATTTGCAACGCCTTTGTTAATTCCGTCTCTAAGCCTTGTCACGTTAGTTACGAATAAATCGTCTCCAACGATTTGAATTTGTTTACCAAGTTTTTGGGTCATTTCGCCCCAAGCTTGCCAATCTTCTTCTCCGAGGCCATCTTCGATTGAAAAGATTGGATAATCCTTGCACCAAGTTGCATACAAATCGATTAACTCTGAAGAAGTTAAAGTGCGGCCTTCTTTTTCAAGGAAGTACTTTCCGTCTTTTAATAATTCTGTTGCGGCAGCGTCCAAAGCCAAACCAACTTGGGAACCTGGCTTTAAGCCTGTCGATTCAATAGCCTGAATGATAAGTTCAAAAGCTTCTTTGTTGGACTTTAAGCTGGGAGCAAAGCCTCCCTCGTCGCCAACGCTGGTGGCATAACCTTTGCCCTTGAGTACTGATTTGAGCGAATGGAAAATCTCGCAGCCCCATTGCAAACATTCTGAAAAAGAAGAAGCTCCGGCTGGAACCACCATAAATTCCTGGAAGTCAACTGAATCCAAAGCATGTTTGCCGCCGTTTAATATATTAAGCATAGGAACTGGTAAGCACTTGGCGTTTGTGCCTCCGATATATCTGTAAAGTGGCATATCCAGCTGATTTGCTACTGCTTTTGCGGCAGCCAAACTAGTACCCAAAATGGCGTTGGCACCGAGCTTTCCTTTGTTATCGGTACCATCTAAATCAATTAATTTTTTGTCTAAAAGTGCTTGTTTTCTAGCATCGAAGGGTTCTTCGTGATTTACCAAAAGATCAACAATTCTTTGATTTACGTTTTCTACGGCCTTTAAAACACCCTTGCCCATATGTCTTTTTTTGTTGCCATCTCTAAGTTCGACAGCTTCAAACTGTCCTGTGCTTGCTCCGGATGGGACTATGGCTCTTCCTTTTATTCCGCTTGAGAGTTCAACTTCTACTTCTACGGTTGGGTTGCCTCTTGAATCAAGGATTTCTCTGCCTTTTACGTCAATTATTTCAAAACCTTCGAACATATATTTTTGTATTAAGTAATGTGCTTTAGCTAAAAATAACTCTTAAATTATTAAAAAGCCAGATAGTTATTATTCAAAAACACTATAAACACTATTCATCTTAAAAAGATTTAATATTTTGTTTCGATTATTAAGTTTTAAAACTTTTTATTAAGAGAAGGTTATATAAACTTGCCTTATGAATCTGATTTAGGTAATTCATATTTGTTAGTGTTTTACATTATTACATCGACAGTTTAAGCAATCATTAGAATGGTTTCACAATACTTGCTTTTATTAAGAACAGATTAAAGAAGCAAATTAATTCTTAAATTTAATCTTAAGACTTTCAAAATGTTTTTCGAAGCATAGATCTTTCCTCTAGATGTCATATAAACCCGCTATCGATTAGCGCTTGTATACGAAAGCTCACGGATCTATCATTTAAATTATCAAATTAAACAAACAGGTCGATAAACAACTAAAGAGATTAGAAGAGGGTAGAGAGAAATGATTCCAGTAATAATGTCAGTAATGACAGCAGCAGAATTAGATACAAGACGTCACAAAGTAACTAGCGAAGGTAAACAACCAGTAAAACAATTAAAAGCTCCAAGACAAACTGCTGCTAGAGCAAATGAAGGTACAGTTAATCAGCTAAGACAATATAGAAGACAAATGATGAATTCTTCTTGTTGTGTACTGTCTTATAGATAAATAAATAAACTTCTGTTTAAAAGAACTAATTTAAATTGTAATAAAAGACTCTTTTGATTTAAAATCAGCAGTCTATGGTTATTTCATCAAATGATTTACGCCCAGGCGTAACAGTAAAAGTAGATCACGACATTTATACTGTCGTTGAGTTCTTACACGTAAAGCCAGGTAAAGGCGCGGCTTTTGTAAGAAGCAAATTAAAGAGCTTAACAACCGGAAATTCAATCGAAAAGACTTTCCGTGCCGGTGAAAAGCTTGAAGAAGCTCGCATCGAAAGAAAAGAAATGCAATATCTTTATAAGGCGGGCGAAGACTTTGCCCTTATGGATAATGAATCTTTTGAGCAGATGGAAGTGACTGCGGCTCAAGTCGGTTCCAAAGTAAAGTACTTAAAAGAGAATATGAATCTCAATATTATTTTTTGTGATGGAAAAATACTTGGGATAGAAGTACCAAACTTTGTAGAATTAAAGATAGTTGATACACCGCCAGCTGTTAAAGGGGATACGGCTGCCAGCAGCAGTAAACCGGCAACTCTTGAGACGGGGGCCACTATCAACGTTCCTTTCTTCGTTAATAACGGAGAGACAGTACGCATAGACACACGCAACGATACTTATTTGGACAGAGTTTAATGCTGAGTTACGACCAAATTTTAGAACTGATCGAAAAGCTCGTCGAGACACCTCTTTCCGAGATTAGTATTTCTCAGGGTGAGTTTTCTGTCTCTCTCAAAAAAGAGAATCAAGGACAAACTATTTCTCCCACTATCATCGGAGCTTCCATTCCGGGATATGGCTATCAGGCTGGTGTTCCTGCCCCGGCCCCAATTCCACCTTCTGCTCCTGTTGAGGCTGCTCCAGTTAAGAGTAACTTGGTGGATGTTACCTCTCCTATGGTTGGTACTTTTTATTCTGCCTCTTCGCCGGATTCACCAATCTTTGTAAACAACGGCCAAAAAATAAAAATCGGAGATACCCTTTGTATCATCGAAGCCATGAAGGTTATGAATGAACTGCCAGCTGAGATTAGCGGAACCGTAGAGGAAATTTGTGCTAATAACGGACAGACGGTTGAGTACGGCCAAGTACTTTTTAGAGTGAAGTTGGATTAATAGATTTAAAATAAATTGAACTTTTGCTTTTCTTGATTTTCATTAGCTCAGGATTTTAGAAGTTATAATACTCAAAATGAAAAGTCTTCAAGAAGTCAAATCTATAATATTTGGTTTGAAGCCATATTTGAGAGAAAAATATGGGGTTCTTGAAGTCGAAATTTTTGGTTCTTATTCTCGAGATGAGCAAACTCAAAATAGCGATTTGGATTTGATAATTACTTTGGATAAACCATTGGGTTTTGAATTTCTTGATTTATGTGATTATTTGGATTCTCAGCTTGATGTGAAGGTTGACATACTTACTCAAAAAGGAATAAAGAAGAATTTTTATAACTCTATTAAAGGAGACATTGTTCATGTCTAAAAAAGATTCAATAGTCCTTTTAGAGGACATTCTTGACAGTATTGAGCAGATTCAAAAATATGTTTTAGGTTTAGATTTTGATAAGTTTGAAAATAATAGATTGGTTATAGACGCTGTTGTAAGAAATTTAGAGATAATCGGAGAAGCATCTAAATTATTAACCGAAGATTTTAGAAGGAAATACACAAATATTCCTTGGGTAAAAATAATTGCAACAAGAAATAAAGTTATTCATGAATATGGAAGTGTAAATTTAGAGATTGTTTGGGGGATCATTGAAAAAGAGCTTCCGAGACTGAAAGATGAGTTTACAGCTTTACTTATAGAAATAAAGCGTAATGCAAAATGAAAACAGATTTTAAATTCGCACTGGCCCAAATAAACCCAACCGTCGGTGACCTCAAGGGTAATGCCGAAAAAATAATCAACATCGTTAAAAAACATCAAAACCCCCAGCCCTCCTTATCAGGGGGGTGTAATCTGATTGTCTTCCCTGAACTAAGCTTGTTGGGATACCCGCCCAAAGACCTGCTTACGAACCACGCTTTTTTACACAAAGCACAAACTATCCTCAAGGAAACCATTGTTCCGCAAATAAGCATCCCAACGCTGATTGGTACCGTCACTCAATGCAAAGACAAAAAGCTACTTTATAATTCGGCGGTTTTCATCAAGGATAAGCAAGTCCAAAAAGTTTTTCATAAAAAGCTCTTACCCAACTACGAGGTCTTCTTCGAGTCCCGTTATTTTCAGTCTGGCAAGATGGATGCTCTCGATGATTTAGTTTTGGATCTTAATAGCCAAAAAATCGCCGTTTTTATTTGTGAGGATTTGCTCTCAGTCGATAGCTTCGAAAGCCATTATCCCGAAAGCCCAGTTGTGAAACTTTCTGAGTTGACTCAAGAGGCAAATCAAAAGATTGATTTCGCGGTTTGTCTTTCGGCTTCGCCTTTCCGAATCAATCATCTGGAAAGTCGAATCGGTCACGCAAAATCTACCGCCCGAAGATTAAAGTGTCCGGTGGCTTTAGTAAACCAAGTTGGCGCTAACGATGATTTGCTTTTTGACGGTTCTTCTTTTTTAGTTGATGAAAAGGGAGAATTGGTGATCCTTGCGAAAAAGTTTGAAGAAGATGTTTTGATTATGAACCTTACTCCCAAACCCTCTCCGTTAATGGAGATGGGAGAGAGCTCCGTTAGGAGCCGAAGGGATGAGGTCTTCGACATAAAACAAGCTCTCATCCTTGGAATCAAAGATTACTTCCGCAAAACTGGATTTAAAAAAGCTCTTCTTGGTCTGTCTGGAGGCATTGATTCGGCCTTGGTGGCTTATTTGGCTACAGAAGCTCTCGGGCCCGAGAATGTTACCGGGGTTATGATGCCTACAATCTACTCATCTGAAGGCAGCATTAATGATTCGGAAATTTTGATAAAAAATCTTGGCATCAACAAAAAACTTGTGCGCATTCAACCAGTACTAGAGGCTTATTTGGAAGAAACTAATTTACAAAGTCTCACACTTACTGAAGAAAACCTCCAATCGCGCATCCGGGGAAGTACTTTAATGGCTCTCGCCAACCAAGAATCGGCGCTGGTTTTGGCGACGGGCAACAAAAGCGAGTTTTCAGTGGGTTATTCTACTTTGTATGGTGATATGTGCGGAGCCTTGGCTCCCATTGGGGATTTATATAAAACACAGGTCTGGGAGCTTGCCAAGATTTGTGAAGGAATTCCCCCACAAATTATTACCAAGCCTCCTTCGGCTGAATTGAGGCCCGATCAGCTCGACAGCGATTCTTTACCCGATTATAAAGTTTTGGATGAAATTTTAAAATGCTTAATCGATTATGGAATGGGCACAGAAGAAATTATTAAAAAAGGCTTCAAGACCGAAGAAGTACTTAGGGTTCAAAAGCTTCTTGCAATGGCTGAGTTCAAACGCAGACAGGCACCCATCATTTTAAAAGTCTCTAATCACGCTTTCGGGAGCGGGTGGATGAGGCCGGTGGCAGCGGGGTATTAGGCCTAGTTTATGCTGATTCGAAATTTATTTCTATCAACTTGGGCTACAGAGCTGTCTAAAAGATTGAAAGCAGCCGAGTAATTACTTTCATTTATTAATCCTGGGCATTGTTCTATCAATAGATTCATTATCTCTACGGATGTTGCTCCTTCATTTCTTCTTTCCATAGCAAACATTCTAATTGCATTTACATCTTCTCTTCTTGTGTCATTTGTATTTGTGGGAAAGCTCGTCAGTTGGTCTATTTCAATTTCTGGGACTTTATTGAAATGAGGAAATACAATACTATAATCTTCGGGTAGACTCATCAAGTCAAGGAACGTAACCATTATAAATTTTGTTTCATTGGAAATATATACAGGACCTTCTGCTAGATCGGATTGAAAATAATAGGTTTGTTCTGCTTTCTTTTCCACCGACTGCCTCCGGAATAAAGAGGAAAATGCAGTTTTTAATTTCTCTAGGATTACTGAAAGCTTTTCACGGGAAGAGATTTTGATTTTATTCTGAATTTTACGTTCAATCTCCAAAGAAAGAAAAAACAATCTATCGGTATTGGGATCACTTTCCAGATCGGCTTTGGGCATTAAATACTTAAAGGTGTTGGTTATATCAACTGGTGAAATCCATGGATGGTTCTTAAATCTAAACTCAATATATTTTCTTATTAAATTTGCTCTCGGACCGAAGCGGCTGTCAAGATCTGGAAGCTCAGTAAGTTTTGGAAGCCCACTTAGTCTTAAAGCTGCATTGTAGATTAAGCTCTTTGGGTGAGTGATTTCGTATTTAGCTTTATTAAAAATTCTATTAAAGTTTCCAAAAATTCTCACAATATTAAGTTAATATTAAATTTATTCTATCAATTCTAAAGGGCTTTAAAAGCTAAATCAATTAGATAAAAATTAAATTTTCAGCAAAATCTTAAATTCCTTTCAATTTTGTCCATCCCAAGCCAAAACACAAGGAACACAAGAGGATAGAGGCCAGCAAAAAATAGGGAGTAAAACTGTGTTTAACTTCTTCCACTCGGTAGTTTTGGGTTAGTAGTTTATAAATATCTTTCAGTTGTTTGGAATCGGCTTTGGCTTCAAAGTATTCTCCTCCGCTTTGGGAAGCAATTTGCTTTAAGGTCTCTCGGTCTAACCTGCTAATTAATCCGTCACCTACAATGCTGCCAAAAGGGCTTCCAATCCCAATTGTGTATATTTTTAAATTCCGCACTTGTTCTAAAGCTTCCAAAGGCTCAATCCCAGAATTGTTCTCTCCATCTGAGATTAGAATCAAATGTCTTTCACCCTTTGTTAATTTACTTGTCTCAAAGATTGTAAAGGCCTGCAAAATAGCTTCACCGATAGCGGTTCCCTCGCCGAGCGAGGCGAGCGTAAGACCTTTAATTGATTTTTCGGAAGCAGATTTATCGAAGGACAAATTTGAAGCAAGAACAATATTTCGGTCAAAAAGTATTACTCCAAGCTGTATTCCATTCTTTCTGTTTTTGGGCAATCCCTTAATAAAATCTAATATCGCTTCTTTGGCTGCGGTTATGCGGTCGGGCTCAAAATCACTGGCTGCCATAGATTTTGACTTGTCCACTGCAATCAACACTTGGGCCGATTTAACAGCCTGCTTCGAAGAAATACTCGGTGCACTCAGTGCTATCCAGCCGAAGCTAAGAGCCATGACTTGCAAAACAGGAAAAATCCTCAGCCATAAATTTTGCTGACTGGAAGCTGCTTCTTCAAGAATTTTAAAGTTGGAAATTAAAACAGTTCGGTTTGCTAGCGACTTTGAGTGGAGCTTTTCTAAGATAAAAGCCACGAATAAAGTTGCTGGAATACCTAGTAGAAAAATTGGGCAATCAAAACTTAACACTGATTTGAATTAGTTTAACGCTGGAAACAAAAGAGTAAATATATTAGTTAATTGATTGAAGCTAAAATTAATAATGATTCACTTTGAACAAAGTTTCAAGAAGAACCGTCAATTGTCAGTTTATCTTCAAAAATCATCTCTTAAAGACATATTGTAATTTGGATTCATCCCATTCAGAATAAATTTTTAGTCTTAGTTTGTTTGTTATTGTTTTTCATATTCAGGGGTTTTTTAGATGCAAGTTACTAAAAGAAATAATCAACTTGAGCCATTCAAGAGACAGAAGCTGGAAAAGATTTTGTTTAATGCGGCTTCTGGTCTTTCGGGAGTGAATACCGAAGTTATTCTCACAGACATTGAGTTACAACTTTTTGAAAGAATTTCCACCAAAGATATTCACAAAGGATTAATTTCCACAACGCTACAACACGTTCAAACAGAGCCTGGTTACAGTGACCTGGCTTCTAGACTTTTACTTTTTGATATTTATAAGCAATCTCTTGGTAAGTTCTCTTTTGACGACCTTAACAAGGCATACAGAGATGTATTTCCTGCTTATATTAGAAATGCGATCGAGAAAAAATTATTAAGCCCCGTTCTCTTGGAGCACTTTGACCTTCAGGAGCTGGCTAATGCGCTGGACCACACCAATGATAATTTATTCAAGTTTAACGGTCTTTTCACCCTGTCAGACAGATATTTAATCCGCGACTTCAAAGATAATGAAAGAATTCTTGAGGCTCCTCAGTTCTTCTGGATGCGCGTTGCCATGGGTGTTGCCCTCAACGAGAAAAATCCAACCGAATGGGCCATTAAGTTCTACAAGAAGATGAGCAAGCTTGAATATGTGGCTGCGACACCAACTCTTTTCAATAGCGGAACTTTATATCCCCAATTGAGTTCTTGCTTCGTTCTCGACCTTCCAGACAGCATTGAAGGCATTGCTGATGGAATTAAAGATACTATGTTCCTCGAGAAACACTCTGGTGGTATCGGCATGAACGTTACCAGACTTCGTGCAGCCGAGAGTGTGATCAATTCAATCCAAGGCAAATCCTCAGGACCAATTCCTTTCTTAAAAATGTTTGATTCCGTTGTGGCGGGTGTCTCTCAGGGTGGACGCAGACGCGGAAGCATGGCAATCTACGCCGAACCTTGGCACTTAAATATCGAAGATTTCATTCGTTTAAAAGGCAGAACCGGAGACGAAACTCAAAGATTAAGGGTTTTAAATACTGTAATTTGGGCTAATGATGAGTTCTTTAAGAGGGTCAAATCCGACCAGCCTTGGTATTTGTTCGATCCTAACGAGGTTTCTGACCTGCCAGATTTGTATGGTGATGAGTTTGCAAAGCGCTACCACGAATATATTCACTTGGCACAAAATGGTGAACTGCAAAATTACCGCGTGGTCAAAGCTAAAGACCTTTTCAATAAGATTTTAACGGCTCTTATTGAAACTGCACATCCTTGGATTACCTTTAAGGATGCAGCTAACAGAGATTGTCCGATCAACCATAAAATGCTGGTTCACTCAACTAATCTCTGCACCGAGATTTTCCTACCAACCAATCCTAAAACCACAGCTGTTTGTAACTTAACCAGTCTCAATCTTGCCCGCCATTTGAACGAGACTAAATCCGATTTTGATTATGATAAATTGCGTGAATCAGTAAGAACCTCGGTGAGACAGCTGGATAACGTAATCGACGTTAACTACTATCCAACCGAAAAAGCTAAAAAGGGTAACCAAGAATACAGACCAGTTGGTTTGGGCGTAATGGGCTTCGCTGATGCACTCGAACAATTACAAGTTCCTTACGGAAGCGAAATCGCTGAACAATTAACTGACAGAATCTTTAAGCTCATGAAGGAAGAAGCAGTTAAGACTTCTAGCGAGCTTGCTCAAGAAAGAGGAACTTTTCCCGAATACAAAGGAAGTGGTTGGGACAAACAGGGTATACCTATGAGAAATGGAACCGTAATGGCGGTCGCTCCAACTGTAACAATCTCTATGATTGCTGGAACTAGCCAAAGCTTGGATCCCAACTACAGCAACTTCTTTACTAGGAACAATATTGCGGGTAAATTCGCTGAATTCAACGTTAATTTGGTGGATGTTCTTAAATCTTTAAATCTTTGGGAAAGATTGAATCAAGATATTCTTTTAGCTTCAGGTTCGGTTCAAAACATTAAAGAAATTCCAGATCACATCAAGGAAGTCTACAAGACAGCCTACGAGCTGGATCAAAAGCAAGTTATAAAGGTTGCAGCCATTGCTCAGAAGCATATTGACCAAGGGATTAGCCGTAATCTTTATTTTGATACAAAGAATTTAGAGGAACTCTCTAACGTTTATATGTATGCCTGGGAAATGGGACTAAAGAGCACTTACTATGCATTCTTCGCTCCTAGTGCTAAGACTGAAGGTAAATTCTTGTATAAACAAGAAGAAGAGAAAACACTTCCGGTTTCTACAAAAGAGGTTCTCGCAGAGCAAGTTTCTGTCCAGCCTGTACAAGCTGGTACTGAAAAACAACAAACTGTATTTTGCTCTCTAACTCCAGATAGTCCTGAGTTTGAGCAATGCGAAGCTTGTCAGTGAGTTTGTTTCCGATGAGCAGTGAAACAATATTGCAAAACTATATTTTGTATTTTATTCTTCCTTTTTGGGTCTTAGTGGGAACTGTTGATTATTTGTGCCATCGCATTTCTAAAATAGAAACTACCAGTGGTATAAAGGAATCATTTATTCATCTTCTAATGGTTCTTGCAATGGCTCTCCCCGTTGGAATGGGATTGATTTTAAAAATAAATTCTTTAGTAATTGTGATTATGATTTTCAGCTTCTTGCTCCATGAGGTTTTACTCTTTTTGGATGTGAGCTGTGCGTATCAAATTAGGCTAATATCGCCAATTGAACAGCATATTCACGGATTTTTGCATGTGATTCCTTTTATGCTTGTTTCAATTGTTATATGTTTGAATTGGCAAGATTTTCTCTCTATATTCAAGTTGAATGGCTATAGTTTGCAGTGGAAAGAAACGCCTTTTCCAAAAAGTTACTTGTTTTTTATCACTCTGGTAGCAGCTTTTTTGGTAGCGTTTCCTTATTTAGAAGAATTTTGGAGAAGCTATATAGCTTTGAAAGCTAAATCAATACAAAAATAAATTTTTAGAATTGACTATAGTTGATTTTTATTCCTTTAAATCTATCTTTCTTTTGAAAAGTTCTTACTTTTTCTCCGTATTTTATAAAAACCTCTCTGTCAGAGACCCATGTGACTTGAATGGGTAAAGCCTTATTCTTTGTGAGTAATACTTCTCCGTGATTATCATCAGCGATGAAGATATTTCCACCCTCATTTTTCAATGAAAAGTTTTTGTTTAAAATTGAGATTTGAGTTGAAAACCCTGTAGTGGCTCCACAGTTTCTGTTAAAAATTACCAGCTTATATTTTTTGTCTGGAGATATAACGCTTTGAATAACCTCATTAGAGCAGAAGACTGGTAAAAAGATTGAACAACCCGAAGTAATAAGAATAATAAATATCGTAATTACTATAGATTTCATAGTAAAAATTATACTTTACTAAATTATAAACTCTAAATTACTTCTTCAAATTAGACAAAATATCCCCAAGACCAAGTGATGCTTTTTTAGGACCAGACATCTTCGGTGGAACGAAGAGAGCTCCACTATCTAAACCTATTGCCACCTCTGCAAGAGCTTCTGCGAGCATAGATTTTGGTTTATTCTCGAAGACGGATTCTCCAGCTTGAGAAGCCTCACTGCAACCTTTAAAGTCGTTTGGAACATAGAAAGAAATTGGGTTTTGCAATGCTTGTTCTAAGTCCTTAGTCTTAAACATTCCGGATTCACAATCGTAGCGGTTTACCAAAAGTCTTATCTTGGAACTGTCGCATCCTAAGCTCTTGAGCATAGTTAAATATAAGCGGGTGTCTCTGATAGATGTAATGTCTATAGTTGTAACAAGCAGGATTTGGTCGGCTTTATCAACCACAGTTAAAAAGCGCGTATCAAAAGTGTGGGTTGGCAAATCGACAATTACGTACTCAAAGGATTCTGTTAATAAATCAAGTGCTCTGGTTAAAGCTTGTGGGTCTAGCTGTTCTACTCCTTCAATTCCTGGATCTGTTCCAATAATTCCCAAGTTAGGGCTTATAAAGCAACAACTGCTAAAAATATAAGCACTTTCCATTTTGTATACGGACTTACAAATTTGATTTATATTCAAAGTTGGTTGTGCATCTAAAAGCATTGCACAGTGGTTTGATTGATTGGCAAGGTCCAAAATTATAACTTTACGGTTTGTGGCCTCAAGCTCCGCAAGGGCGAAAGACAGGTTAGAAGCAATGGTGCTTACTCCCGTACCACCTTTATAGCTGGTAACAGCAATAATTTTGCCTCTAAACCCAGTATGAGCCTGAGAAGAGGAATAACTTACAGAAGAATCTCCTGCATACTTTTTAACAATGCCACTTAATTCTTCTTTATCAATTGGTGCCGTAACAACGTCGGTAATACCACGTTTAATTAATTGAAGAATTGTGTCGGAATCTTTTTCATGAATTATGGGAACAATTCTGGCAAAAGAATTGCCGCCACGGACAATATCCAAGAGCTGCATTGATGCACTAGGGTTTTCTCTCATAATGTCTATGAGAATGATTCCAAAGCCAGGATCCTTAAAGAAAAGCCCTGAATCTTTGTAAGTACAAGGAGTTATATGCTGAGAATCAATCCCCGCATTCATTAAACTATCAAGTATGGATTGCTGGATATCAAAATTATCTAATATTACAAGTACTTTCATAGTCGTCTTAGACGTCTCCCTGAACCTTAATCTGAGCATTCGATTAGACTAAAATTTTTATACCCAAGAAAGCCTGCGGTAAAGGATATTTACATTTTTATATCTATGAAAACCCTATAAAGCTCCTCATCAAAAAGAAAGTAAATTCAATTTAATGAGCAATTTAACTTCTATTTATTCTTTACTAGAAGGGAGAACACAGTCTTTAACATGCTTATAATATTAAGCTTCTCTCAACCCTTTGTTTGATATCATTCAGTTATTAGTCTTTGTAAATATCCTAAAATACCAATGTGTGGAATTGTCGGTTACGTCGGAAAAGAAAATGCTCTCGACTATTTAATTAAGTCCTTAAAGGTACTTGAATACAGAGGTTACGATTCTAGCGGTATTGCTATAACCAGTCCTGGCAAAGAAATTAAGATAGTTAAGTCTAAAGGCAAATTGGCTAACCTGATTGAGCTGACAAAAAACAAAGAAATTAAGGGCAATATTGGAATTGGCCATACACGCTGGGCAACGCAAGGAATACCGAGTGATATAAATGCACACCCTCACTCAAACGGCAATTCCTCTGTAGCTATTGTGCACAACGGCATTATAAGCAATTATTTAGAACTTAAAGAAGAACTTGTTGCCAAAAACAATATTAAATTCAGCTCTGATACAGACAGTGAAGTGGTAGCCCATTTAATTGGAGTTTTTCTTGAAGAAGGTAAATCTTTAAAAGATGCTTTGATTGAGGTAATCAAAAAAATTAAGGGAAGCTATGCTCTTTCGATAATTTCTAAAAATGAGCCGAGCAAGATTTTACTTACATGCCACGATGCCCCCCTTGTAATAGGAATTGGCAAAGACAATGATTTATTTTGTGCAAGTGACAGTTCAGCGCTTCTTCAGTACACCGATCAAATCGTACGTTTGAAAGACAACCAAATAGCTGAACTCGGCGAAAACGGCAAGCTAACGATTTATGATCTTAAAGAAAGAAAAGTTGTTGATCCTAATATTCAAACGCTTAAGCTAGACCCTGTTCTAATGGACAAAGGCGAGTTTAAGCACTTTTTGATGAAAGAAATCCACGAACAACCAAACATTTTAAGAAAGCTTTTATCCAACCATTTGGACGCTGATTTGAAGATAAACTTTCCGTCTTTAGATGCAAAGATTCTCAGTGATATTGACCGTATTATTGTTATTGGTTGCGGAACTGCTTTCTATGCAGGAATCATAGGTAAAATTCTTTTAGAAACTTTTGTAAAGCTTCCCACCGAAATTGAATTTGCCAGCGAATTGCTCTCGAGGCCAATTTTGGCAAACGAAAAAACTCTCATCATTGCAATAAGCCAATCTGGAGAGACAGCCGACACCTTGATTGCTGTAAAATCGGCTCTAGAAAAAGGTGCTAAGCTCTTGGCAATTACCAACCGTCCGGAATCCTCTCTTGCAAACCTGGCTGAGAAATCCACTATTTTGCTTGAAGCAGGAATTGAAGTTAGTGTAGCCGCCACTAAAAGCTTTACTTCGCAGATTATGTGCATGTATTTATTCTCTCTGTTCTTTGCAGATTATCTTTCTGAAAATAAAAAAATAAAAGTTGACAGAAATGAACTAGACTGGATTAAGCAAGAGCTAAGATATATTCCGCAAGTTCTAGAGCAGGTTTTGGCCAGAGAAGAAACCTATCGTGAGAAGATTCTACCTTTTGCCAATAAAGCGGCTTTTATATTTCTCGGTCGCGGACTCAGCTATCCTATTGCCCTCGAAGGTGCTCTAAAGCTCAAAGAGCTTACTTATATTCATGCAACTGGTTATGCCTCTGGCGAAATGAAGCATGGACCGATTGCAACCATTGATGAAAACGTTCCAACTCTTTCCATCTTGCCTCCCGGCCCAACTTACCACAAAGCGCTGCACAACCTTATAGAAGCCAAAACCAGAGGGGCACCCTCGATTGCAATTTTGGCGGATGGTGACTCAGAGGCTTCTAAAGAGGCGACTGTTATTCTTAGTGTTCCGAGCTTGCCCTTTAGTTCTGAATATCCTCATTTGCAGGATTTGTTCAGCCCTTTCATCAATGTAATTCCCTTGCAACTAATTGCTTATTATTTGGCCGAGTACTTGGGCAAAGACGTGGATCAACCAAGGAACCTTGCAAAGTCTGTGACGGTTGAGTTTTAGGACGAAATTTTCTGATCCGACGTGTGTCGCGTGTTGCTTCAAGTTGTGGCCGAAACGACTCCACTGATTGATGCGTGATTCTTTCATTTTCTATAGACATTAACTATATACACATAGCTGGACTCAACTCGAGGAGATTCGTTCACGTATTCCTCCACAATTTCAGAATGAACCGAGTTTCTGGGAACAATTGGTAGGCTTTTGAAACTGATTGTTACCGTAGTCGAAAGATATTCGCGCCATCGAGCTCTTTTTCGCGTGCTTTCGTGAAGTCAATTCGTTTAAATCCAAAATCACTTCAACATGAGCAGAAATCAGCTCCCGGTGTGCACACTCTTGGAAATTCCTATGTTCGCATGAGTTTTGTGTAAGGTGATTTTTGAGCGGTAGAGAACGCACAAATGGAGTTGATTTTGTTTTCTCAAAAACAAAATCA
>JANRMG010000243.1:0-1906 GCA_033761855.1 Candidatus Caenarcanales bacterium | reverse complement strand
TGCCAAACAGCGAGTCCTGCCTCTAAATGTTGACGGCTAATTGTTGATTGACCGTCAAGTAAAGCATAAAGACAAGAAAGGCGTAAAACATAAGGTGAAGCCCGTTGTGTGACCTTACCTAAAAACCCGAATCGTGAGCTTTCTAATTTCGTATAAACATTTTTCCAGATGAATTTTGCTTCCTCAGAAAATTCCATCTTTCTGATGTTTTTGGCAAAGTCAATTTTCTCTTTCAATCGAATTTTAAGAGCGTTTATTTTGTTTTCGTCAAGCTCTGCTCCGAAAGGTAAATATTTTGACCGACGGACACAACACCAAAGAATACGATTAGCATAACCGTTTGCGGTTTCTACATTTTTGAGAGAACCAATCAATTCTGCTTTTGTAATATGTCCAATAATCGAGACGTGAGCGTCTGTTGTCTTTAACGGCGAATTTTTTGTTAGATTTCTGGCTGTTCCCGTATCCCAAAGATTACGCAGAACGGTTGAAAGCGTGTTTCCTTCTCGTCCTTGCACACGCAACACTTGAGCGAATTCGCCTTCAGTAAGAAGAAGCCTTTTATCTTGAACTCCCAAATCTTCAACAACCTTTGATTCGCCGTTTTTGGTCTTACCGATTGCATCACGAACTTGGTAGAGCAAGCCTTCACCGCTTGCTAAACCGCTTACAATTGAATTTCTTTCGTAGTCTTCGTCTAACCCCTTGAAAACTTCTTTGATGCGTCCCAAAGATGTTCCCTTACGCCCGTTGGCTGTATCTCCAACCAAAACGCAGAATAGGTTTGTGTGATGCTTATCCCCTTCGACTTGAAAGTAAGGGTTGCGCCCAATGACGTTTCCAAAATAAACAAAAAACTGAAGAAGTAAAGCCATTATATGTGCTTCAGTGCAATTAATAAGAAGTTGAGTAACTTCGCCTGCCAAACCGTAAAAACACCTTTCGCTCGGTTCTGGGAAAGATTTGAATTTGGTTTCTTCTTCTGTCAAAATTGGAGTTTCTGATTGTGGCTGCCAATAACTTGCATTGTCAGCAAAAACAGAAAGTCTCTCAGCGATTTCGACATCACTCAAATCTTCTTCACGCTTACAACTCGAAATATAATCCGAAACATCTTTGCCGTGTTTTTCGGGTAAAATTTCATCAGCGAACAAATCAATGATTTTTAAAGACCTCACATTTCCAGAAAGCAACTGACAAGCATTCTCAGCGAATGCAAAACCGGCTTGATCGTGGTCTTGAATCAAATAAACTCGGCAATCTTTGATGTATGGATTAAATTCAGGCTTCCAATTTTTGAAACTGGAAGCCGTAAAACCTAATTTTCTTAGATTGTCTGCGTCTTTTTCGCCTTCACAAAGAAAAATATCTTTGCCTTCAGTATTTGCTTCAATTAGCTCTCGTAAGCGATATGGAACTCGTCTTACATCATTTAGATTATAGTCAAATCCACCTTGACCATTTGGTCGTCTCTGGACAAAGCCTTTTGGAGAATAGCGAACATTCTGATAGAGCAAATCTCCTTTTTCATCACAATAATCATAAGTTTCAACAATCTTCTTTTGAGCTTTGCCGTTTTGCGAAAAAGGTTCGATATACAAATCTTTTATTTGAAGCCCAACGGCTGAAAGAATCGAATCTACGGAGCAACCCGTAAAGCATTTGAGCTGAATCTTTTCATTTCTTACTCTAATTGATAAGGAATTATTTTGATCGTTGTGACTTGGACAACGTGTCGAATAATATCCTTTTCGATCTTTAACTTTCTCGAACTTTTCTACAAACTTATTCAACTCCATATCTAGCCTCCTGTTGTTTGTTGTATTCAAGAAAATTCAGAACAAATTTCGACCACTTTAAGAGACAAATCGGACAAGCGTGAATATCTCTAAAAAAAATTGAATCA
>JANRMG010000242.1:0-2792 GCA_033761855.1 Candidatus Caenarcanales bacterium | reverse complement strand
GAAAATAACGGATCCTATTCAAAGGAGAAATCTGGCGATGCAAAATTTCTTGGAATCAATTTCATGTATTCTTGGAATTTCAAAATTTAATGAACAAGAACTTTTCTCACACCTATTCGCTTTTCGAGTATCATCTTTTTTAAAAGAAAATAATGGAATAGGAAAAATTTCTCTGCAAAACAACTCTAGGCGGTTCTATCACGGTAAGCCGAACAATTCGAGATCCAGTGAAGAAGTTTTAATTGATTTGTATAAGGCTATCATTCTCGCAGATAAGCAAGAATCAAAAATTTTAGGGCAGCAAGGTGATTTAAAGTCCAGCATGGTACCGAGAGAGCATAGGAAACTAATTCTTTTAGAAGATGGAATGCAGAACTATTTGGTTTTTGAAGGTTCTGGTAATCCTTTGTGTAAAAAAACTGGAACGGGAACTTTAAATAAAACAAATTTATATTTACTCCAAAACCCAACTCAAGCAGAACTAGATCGAAAATCAGGTTATGATGCTAGTCTTCCAGAGGCAGTTATTGTCTCTAATCAACTAGATCGACTTCCCGATGGTGCTGATCCTCGTCTGCGACTCATTAGGTTGTTTCAGGGGCTTCAACTCGGAGAATCAGTTCCTGATGATGTTTCTATAGATTTTACTACGGACAAAGCAACAATTAATTTCCAAAACTAAAAACCCACCATCATCAAAAAGCAAAAAAACCTTAAACTTAAATTAGTTTAATTCTTGTTTTCATGGTCGATCTCTCAGATCTCCCGATCAGTCCGGGAGTTTACATCTTTAGAAACTCTGCCGATGAAGTAATTTACATTGGTAAAGCTATTAATCTGCGCTCTCGGGTTCGCTCCTATTGGCACGAAAAAAACTGGAAAGAGCGTCCCAAGCTTGCAGTGCTGGTCCCCCAAATAAATCGCTTCGAGACCATAATTACCAAAAACGAAAAAGAAGCCCTGATTCTTGAGGCTAATCTCGTCTACGAGCACCAGCCCAAGTACAACGTTCTTTTAAAAGACAATAACCGAAGCTTTCCTTGGATTGCCATAACTTACGGAGAGCCTTTCCCTCGCTTGATTCCAGTGCGTGAGGTGAAATGGTTAAAGCGCAAATATCCCCTTGCAAAGATGTTCGGGCCTTATACCGATATTGGTGCAATGTACAAAACCCTTGCTGTTTGCCGCGAGCTTTTCCCCCTCCGAAAGAGGGTAACGCCCCATTTTAGAGATAGACCCTGCCTTAATTACCATATTGGACAATGTCTCGGGCCTTGCCAAGGCTTAGTGAGTGAAGAAGAATATGATGAATTGCTCAAGCAGGTTGAAATGTTTTTGGCTGGAAAACACCAAGCATTGGTTGAACAACTGCAAATCAAAATGGAAGAGGCCTCCCAAGAGCTTTACTTCGAAAGAGCTGCCAAGTATCGAGACCAGATAAAGCTTTTAATGAGGACTTTAGAGAGTCAAAGGATTGTGACTGATGATCCCGATTGTGAGCGCGATATAATTGGTTATGCTTTTAACGAAACCGATTTTTGTGTGCAAATTTTTAAGATGAGAGAGGGGAAACTCGTTGGCCGAGAGAGCTATTTGGCTGAGTTGAATGAAGTGCAAACCCTCGGTGAGTCTTTAGAATCCGTTGTTGAACAGGCTTATTTGCTAAGGCAACCCGAAAACATTCCGCCCGAAATCCTCTTGCAGAACCAGATTGATGGCTTAAGTCTGGAATTGTCCGAATATAAAATTGAGGGTAAAAATCTTTCCGAAAGATTTGAGACCATGCTTTCTACGATTGCGGGCCGAAATGTAAAAACTTATTTCCCTAAAAGAGGGGAGAAAAAAGAACAGATTGAATTGGCCTCTTATAATGCTAAGCAAGAACTGGAGAGCAAAGAGAAGCAAAAAGCAAAATCTGTTTTAGCTTTAAGTGCTCTGCAAAAAGCTTTGGACTTGCCGGTTTTGCCAAACAAAATTGATTGCTTCGATATTTCGCATTTGCAGGGAACAGAAGTGGTGGCAAGTTGTGTGCGCTTCCAATCGTCGCAGCCAGATAAATCCAAGTATCGTAAATTTAAAATTGCAGTTGACCAAAACAACGATTTCCTTGCCATGAAGGAAGCTGTCTTCCGGCGCTACTACCGTTCGCGACATAATAAAGAAGTTGACTTGCCTGATTTGATAGTCATAGACGGGGGTAAAGGTCAACTTTCTTCCGCTTTAGAAGCTCTTAGAGACTTGGGCCACGAAGATGATGTCGAGATGATCTCTTTGGCCAAAAAAGAAGAAGAAATTTTTCGCCTCGATGGGACTCGAATAGAGCTTCCAAAGAATGCACCGGCTCTCCAGCTTTTGCAAAGAGTCAGAGACGAAGCCCACCGTTTTGCGGTAACCTTTAACCGTCAGAGGCGCGAAAAAAGCTCCAAACGCTCTTTGGTGGATGAGATTCCCGGTGTTGGTAGCGTTATTAAAGAAAAAATAATGAAACGTTTTACAGTAAAAGAACTTTTGGAAGCCCCGCCGCAAGAGTTAAACCAAAAATTGGGAATCGGAGCCAAGCGCGCTGACAAGCTTTGGCAGAGTATTAGAGCCATTAATCCTAATGTGGAAGTCGAACCGGATGAAATGTAAAATCTTAAAAATGACTTAATTGAGGTTGAACCAAGCGAGGAAATTGAGGAATTTGCCTCTTAATTAAAATAAATTTCATATATTGTTAATAATTCATAAGTTGGCCTTTTAACAATTTACTAAGCACTAAATTGTCCTATGGTCACAGCAGATCCAAGCAG
>JANRMG010000241.1:0-2718 GCA_033761855.1 Candidatus Caenarcanales bacterium | reverse complement strand
AAGAATTTTCTCTTTAAGTTTAAAGTCATTAGAAACAATATTTGGAAATATTAAATTAAATGCAAATCAATTAATCTTAATTAAAACCGATTGTTTTAAAAACATACAAATAATATTAATTGCTAATTTTTTATAAGATTATATTAATTTTTGATCTAGGGCGTAGCCTTAACACCGTACCAGATAGGTTTTCTCAAGAATTCAAAATTGAGAGTTAAATTAAGTAGCTGTCTAGTAATTGTAATAGCTGAGAAAAAACTAACAATTACACCAACTGCAAGAGTAATAGCAAATCCTCTTACCAAACCTGTTCCAAACATTCCTAAAATTATACAGACAATCAAAGTATTTAAGTTGCTATCAAAAATACTTGGGAAAGCTCTTTTAAAGCCCTCTTCAACTGATGTGAAAACATTTTTACCATTTCTTATTTCTTCTTTGATTCTTTCAAAAATCAAAACGTTAGCATCAACTGCCATACCGATAGAGAGAATGAAGCCAGCAATTCCCGCCAATGTAAGAGTAATTCCGCGGGTAAAGATTCCCAAAGAAATTAAAGTGTAGGCAAGAAGCGCAATGGTTGCCAAAAAGCCCGGTAACCTGTAAATTGAAACCATAAAAATAGCAACTAAAATTAAGCCCATCACTCCGGCTTTTAAGCTTTTAAAAATCGAGTCTTGCCCAAGAGTGGCTCCTACTGTTCTTTCTGAAATAAGTTTAACTGGTGCTGGCAAAGCTCCAGCGTTTAATTGAACCGATAGATCCTTAGCTGATTCCAGCGTAAAACCTCCGGTTATTTGCCCGTTTTGCGAAATTTGAGATTGAACTGTTGGTGCAGAAATTAAATTGTCATCCAAGAAAATTCCCAATGGAAGTTTGCCTTGAGCGAGTCTGCCAGATACTTCGGAAAACTTTTTTGCCCCATCGGGTTTTAATTCAAAAGAAATAACCCAATCTCCATTGCCTGAAGGATCTGGAGCGGCTTGTGCTTTTTTTAAGTCCGCGCCAGTTATCCCGCTGCTAATCCAAACTTGATCATCTGGCTTGGACTTTTTAAGATCCAATTCTTTGAATTCCAATTTGGCAGTTTTGAGCAATCTTCTTTTTACAACTTCTGGATCCAGTCCGGGGATTTCAACTAAAATTCGATTGCGTCCAACTTTTATAACATTGGCCTCTGTTGTTCCGGAGGCGTTTACTCTAGTTTCAAACACTTTGGCTAAGCCATCCATTACCTCTGGAGTAATTTTGGGTGTTTGCTCTGAAGGCTCTGCTTCAAACATTAATTGGGCTCCGCCAATTAAATCAAGACCAAGCTTAAGGTTCGTCTTCTGGAAATTCGTTTGACCTCCCCAGAGCCAAAAAGCACTGAACCCGAGAATCAAAATAATGGTTAATGGCTTAAGAATTTTCATAGTTGATTAAATGGAAAAAGAATTTATGTAAACAGCTTAAAGTTTTTATTTAGCTGTTTTTGAGTTGAGCCTTTTAACGACTGAATCGGTGATATCCTTACCACCATAAAAAGAAGCTTCAGAAGAAAGAATTAAATCCAATTTTTGAGCGGTGGCTTCTTCATTAATAGCTTGCTTGACTTTTGATTCAATTTGCTCTCTGAGAGCGTTTGCAACATCTTCTGCTTTTGTCTTTTCGTCAATTAATCTTTTTTCTGCGTCTTTTTGCTTTTGGGCTTTCTGAGCCTCTGTTACTTTTTTGTCTTTGCTGGCTTTGTCGAGTTCATCGTTGAGTTCAACGAGGAGATTTTGCATTTTGGTGCGCAAGGTATTGATTTTTTCTTGTGCGTCTTTAGATTCTTTGTACTCTGTTAAAACTCTTACTTCATCTATTAGTCCAACTTCATAGGCTCTAGAAGCGCTTGAAACTACATTTGTCAATGTTCCAGAGATAACTAATAGTATAAAAAAACGAGAAAATAACTTTTTCATAAAATTTCCATAGAGCTGTAACTTATCAGATAATAGCAATTAAGGCCAATCTTGAGTCAATAGCAAAAGAAAGCGAAGCTCAAATTTATTCTTTATTTTGTCTTTTATTGATGGCAGAAATCTCGAAACAAAGCTTCTCATCGAGTTGAAACATTAGTGTTGAGATCGCTATTCAGTCTTTGACTGCTAAGCCTCGTTACAAAAAACAAAAATAATTAAAACCCTTGAACTCTTCTGAAGCCATCGTCAAAGTTACTTTCGGCTGGGAAAAGCTTGTATTCAATCTGTGACCAGAAATATTCTGAATCAAGGTTTCCTGAATCGGTTTGGTAAGAATATTTGAGAATTTGTTTTAATTTGCTGAACGACAAATAGGTTTTACGGCAAGCCGCGCATTCGAGCAAATGATCGTTGATCTGCTGGGCTTTCTTGGCTGAAACTTCTCCATCCAAAAATTCCGAAAGACCGACAAAGTATTTTTCTTTAACTGTCCATGATTCTTGAGCGTTCTCAGAGAACATTTGCTCATGAAAAGCCTTATCTAAAGAGCCTTCAATATTAGTCCATAAATCTTGTTCTTCAAGCCCTTTAGGAAGCTGAAAGGAAGCCTTAAGTAACTCTTGAATATTATTTGCTTTTAGAACTTGAGGAGCAGATGAAATTTCTTGAGGAAGTTTTTCGGTTTCTGCTGATCTCTCTTGAATTGATTGAAGAGGAATTAGGGTTGGAGAGTTAATAGGAGCAACTTGTGTCTCTTTGCTTGCATCTTCTG
>JANRMG010000240.1:0-1926 GCA_033761855.1 Candidatus Caenarcanales bacterium | reverse complement strand
AGAAGTACAAAAGCAAAAGTAATTTAAAGCAAAATGTTCGACGAAAAGTTTAGGGCCGTCTTTCCGAGATTTGCAAAATGGATTTTACAACCTTTAATTCTTGCTAAAGTCTCTCCCAATCAGGTAACTGTTTTTGGTTTTTTGTTAGCGCTTTTGGCTTGTTACTTTGTGAGCCAAGAACAATTTATTTTAGGAATCATAATTTGGTGGCTCAGCCGTTTGGCTGATGGACTCGACGGATTATTAGCCCGAGAGACAAAACAAAAAACAGCCTTTGGTGGATATTTGGATATTTTGTTGGATATGTTTGCTTATTCAACTATGATTTTTGCTTTTGCTTTGGTTTATCCAGAGCACAGTTTCATTTGGAATTTAATTTTAGTTTCTTATGTTTTGTGCATAACCAGCACTCTTGCATTTTCTTCAATTCTTGAGAATCTCTCTGGTTCACCGAATCCACAAGTGAAAGAAATTATAAAAAATAACAATCGTAGTCTTAAGTTTACAACTGGCTTAGCTGAAGGCGGGGAAACAAGTCTCGCTTACACTTTTTTGTCCGTTTTACCTTTGTTTTGGGCTGATTCAGTTTTGTATGTTTCTTTAGTTTGGCTTTCGATGGTTATGTTAACGGTTTTGCAAAGAAGCTATTTGGCTTTTAAAGTTTTAAAGGGTGTTTAAACTCTTTTAAGAATTAAGTGCACTTTCATAATCTCTTAAATATAAAATTGCGCGGTGTTGGTTTCCTGTTTCGTTGAGGGTTGCAAGAACTTTAAAGGCAGCTACGGGCAAAGCTAATCCGCCCCAAATACGGCTTTGAAAGGCATTAACAATGTAATCATTCTTGCGGTTGAAAATTGTTACTTCGCAATTATTTTCCAAATCTTGCATATCCTTTATGAATTCAGGAGAGCCCCAAAATTCTAAACTCAGGCTGTTTTGAATCTCTTCTTTGAGCTCTGGATGATCTTTTATAAGAGCTTTTACAGCACTGTAAATTGTAGAAGCACCAGCGCTGTGACCAATTAACTTAAGCTTTGGATGATTCTCTTGAGATAGTATTGAATGCAAAGTTCTTTCGAGAGTTCTAATTGGTACATCATGCCCAAGCCCGAAGGGCCAAAAGTGCAGCCGATTGAGGCCAGCTCTTATGTAATCAATTAATGGATTTACGGAGCCGTTATGAACCAATAAAACCGGTGATTCGCGCTGATTCGCGATGATTTGAGAACCAAGGCAAGCATTTTCCCAAGAAATATTTACACCAAAAACAACAACATTAAGTTCGTTTATTGCTTGACTGGGATAACCTGCAGAAGCATGAAAATGAAAAGTAGCATCTTTATCGGGAACGTAAATATCTTGTTCCGAAGGCTGAATGAGAGTCGAAGAGCCTGTTTTCGGATCGTTGAAAATTATTCCGCTGGAAAGCAATTGGAAGATCGTTGTAAGTCCTCCAAAGAGTAGTAAAGGGTTGATGAAGAATTTAGGTTTTAAGTTTATTCCATGAATTTGTCTATTTTTGGATTGCTCAGAGATTGTTTGTGCAGAACTTTTAAAAACTTTTTTTTCATTGTTGAAAGGTCTTATAAAAAGTTGTTTAAGAATTCTCATTGAAAGTTAAGGCTTATTTTTCTCTGCTGTTTCAAAAATTGTTTTTGTTTCAACATAATTAAGATTAACAATGACACCAAGATTTGGCTTTTGATCGGGTTTAAGGCTAGCGTAAAGTCTGGAAAGCCTCTCTAAGTCCTCTCTTTCTTTCTTTAGAGTTCCTCGTGACCAAGAAATGAGGCCAATATTTTGTTCCTTGCATTCGGCTATTAGTTCTGGGCTTACCTGGTCGTGAGGCGGCATAAAGTAATCGTATAAAAACAATTTTGCTAAAGCTACATTCTTTGGTTTGGCGTATTCATCAACAACATCAAT
>JANRMG010000239.1:0-1908 GCA_033761855.1 Candidatus Caenarcanales bacterium | reverse complement strand
CCATCCCCTTCAGTTGGGAATCTCTCCCATTCCCTAAATCTTTTAGTTTTGGATTCTACTGTTCCGTCACAGTAAGGGGAATAGTGTTCAAAGCCCCATTGATACCATTGATAAAAAAGATTTTCCCCGCATGACTTCAGGCAGTAACCCACATCCATCAACATATTGTAGTTGTGGGCAAATCTGGGGGGCAGTTTAGGTAGCTTCTCTAAAGCCCTAGCCTCGCGGTCGATAACGTCTAAAATTATTTCTGTGTCTGTGTCTAGTTTCATGATTTTTAGGTTAGAAAAAATAGCGATCGCCAATTAACTGCAGTTAATTGGCGATCGGCTTTACTGGTATTTATTTTTTGAGGTTATCGAGGGTGTTGATTGTGTTCATCAACTTCTCTGAAACTTGCTCTAGGACTGTTGCTGTTGAACTGCAAAGCCCCCGTTTACCATCATCTTCATAGGTCATTGCCACTTGGGTTAGGTTGATGACGCTATAGCAGAAATGAAGATCTTGCCAGATTTGAACCTTTTGGTCATGTAATAGCCTGACAGCGAGAGCTTCATTTAGTCTTTGTATGTCAGAAGCGTGGGGTTCGTTAGTGTCCAGCGGCTTTGATTCTTGGATTGTCTGTGTCATTACTTTGGCTCCTCCATGAGTCTTTGTTCAATCTGATCGCATAGTCCACGAATCAATGCGAGTTTGTTGCGTGGGTTTTCAGACTGCTCTGTGTACCAAAAATCGTCTATGTCAAGTTGATGGAAGGGTGTGTCATTGACAAGACTTGAAGTCACTTCGCTCATTGCATCGACTAGCTGGATGTATGAGGCTTTGGTGATGGCTTCTTGGTTTGCTTTACTCAAGAAGCCTGCATAGTGTCCGATTGGTTTCATGGTTTCTATTACCTCTTTAAATGGTGTGTTCTTACCATAAAACAAATATACATTAATAATGGTGATTTCGCACCATTACCCTAGACCTTCTTTGGTTAATCGCTTCTAGTACTTCATGTACAGGGATTCCCGTGGCTTTAGATATTTTTTCTAGTGTCGTCTCATTAACCTTTTTCCCTTTAAGAATCTTCCCTAAGTTAGAAGGGTCTAGTCCTGTAACTGTTGCCAGTTCAGCTAAAGGAGCGTCTATAAATTGCTGTTTGTTCATGGTATGAAGTTACTATTTACCCAAATAATAACCCTTATTATGTGTTGCTACATTGTGAGTTATCACCATAAAGGTAATAATTAACCATAGGCAACTCTATAAGAGAGGTCAAAAAGTGAAATTTAGAGATTCCTTGAACACTGTATTTGAAGCGTTTTCCGTGAGTGCCATAGATGTGGCTGAACGGGCAAACGTTGGTGCTGACCAAATTAGCAAATTTAGGAGAGGTCACAAGGATTTAAACTCTTCTACCTTGGAGCGCATTGTGGAAGCCTTGCCACCCAGCGCAAAAACGTATTTTTATTTCTTGATGGCATCCAATAGTGACGAGAGCAAGCCAGCGGCTTAGGTAATGGTTATATAAAACAACAAGAGAGGCGATCGCTAAATTAGCGATCGCTTTTTATTGGCGCGATGCGCCGCGCTGGCGATTTGGAACAGAATTAATATTTTTTGCGATCGCTTTGTGGTTTCAATTTTTCTTAAATTAGTAGCAAATTAGTACCCACGAGCTGCTTTTACTGGGGAATTATCTTTTGTTCCTGGTGTTAAGACAAAGCCAGTTAACAGGCGGATTTTCAGCCTTAGACATCCTGAATAAACTTAAAACTCAAAGTATTTTCTTGGGTTGAGCGCAGATATGCCCATCGCCTGGCATTAACAAACTCAGGTTTTTCCAGAAATATTAGTTGGCGATCGAACTCGATTTTTATCTCCTGGCCCCAAAAAATTGCTTTGTCGGGTTCGTCGCCAACA
>JANRMG010000238.1:0-2818 GCA_033761855.1 Candidatus Caenarcanales bacterium | reverse complement strand
AAATCTAATAATTGGGGATAGCTCTTCAGCGATTCATTTAAAAGTCGATCAAGTCTTTCTTTATCTCCAGTTTTCCATGAATGCACAATATCAAAAGAAAACTCTTTTAAATTAAGTAAATCTTTGAAACCAGATACAAGAATTTGTTCTTGTACGTCTTTGTTTGTGTTGGCCAGAAGCTTTACCTGAAAATCAACAGTTTCGAGACTCAAAACTTTCTTTTTGTCTTTTTTGAGCTTCTCCAAAAAATATTTTTCAATGCCTAAGTTTTCATCAAAACCAAGTTTTTTGTATTCAAAAATACTCAAGTACAATGAACAGAACCACGGTTTCATCGAGTTACAAACATTTTCTGGTAGATTAATTTCTTTAAGCACCTTTAGCAATTGTTCATAAGACTCTTTTGATAACTCTGAATTAATCTGCTCACCGTTTTGGTAAATTCCCAATTGAAGAAAAAGTGGCGCAGAAAAAGGTTGTTCATCTCCGTTTAAGTCAGCTTCAAAGACTAGCGTTTGAGAAAGACTATAGATTTCGTCAAATTTTTTATTTAAAGGATAGTCTTCTTTGCGTAGCACATGAACAGAACCAAGAATATAGGCGGTTTTGTTGTTTTTAGAAATTTTCCAAATAGGTGACTTGGTATTGTCTGAAGCGAGTATTCGACGGCTTTGGATAGAAGTTTCTGTTTTGGTCTTTGTTTTTACTTTATTTTTTAAAGTCGTGGCGTCCGCCGTTGGGCTCAGGAGTATGAGAGCCAAAATTAGTAATTTAATTAGTTTGTTCATCAAATAGATTTCCTTAGTTAAAACTTTCCTTAATTTCTTGTTCGTTAGCCTCTATCCGCTTTAGACTTTCCATCTGCATAGCATAAACTCTTTGTACTATCATAAAAAATAGGATTGTAAGAGGGATTTGAAAAATATCCGAGGTAAGGGTAACTAGATTGCTGGTTATAAGCTCGTTTACATACTTGGCTTTTAGCGAAAGCCTAAAAGATGCTCTGTCAGCAGCGGTTCCAATTATCCATAAAGTCCACCACCAAGGAAGCAAAGCTGAAGTAAATTCACTTGTCCACCAATCCTTTTGGTTTTTGCTCGCTCTCCAAAGTTCTTTCATTGCTTGAAATGGCTTCCAAAGGTTTGCAACTGGAATAAAATACCAACCGATTACCCAGCCGGGAGTAAATTTCAGTTTATCAGCTTTGAGATTCTCTCTGATGTTCTTGTGAGCGAAATAAAGGAATCTGGCTCCGAATATTAAAGTGACTACAGATAGGATGAGCTGGAAAAGGGCAGTTAATCCCACAATTAAATTACTGATAAGCATTTTTTCATCAATTGCATCTGGCTTAAGGTTTGAGTCTAATCCAACCAATACACGGTTTTCGTACAAACTTGCAAAAAGTGCAATCACAGAGACAACGATTCCAGCCTTTAAAAGCAAACTCAAAGTTTTGTAGCTAAAAGTTAATTTATTTATTAATTTAGTATCCATTGATACTTGAGGGTGAACAATAGTTGAGTAATTATACATTAATCAGTCGTTGTGTTTTGCGTTTTATTTCAACTCCGCCCTCCGGACGAGGGTTGTCTTCATAACCGGGTCTGGAAGACCTTCCAGATAACCAAACATTTCAAACTCATAGTTGTTGGGTTTGCCTTTTAAAACGATAGTATGCTCTTTGTATTTTGCCAGCTCTGAGATAGGTTCTTGTGTATATTGAAGTACTTTAATTGTCACATACAAGAATTCATTTAGAAATTCATATTTGCCAGAATAGGTATGGTGGGAGTCTCCACCGAAAGCCTGTCCAGAGGAAAAAACTAAAATGCCTTTTCCTCCAAAACCTAAAAAGTAGTAAAAATCAGAAGACCAAATTGCATCAATATTTAAAGTTTCATTCTCGTTAATCATGGTCATTTCTCCTTATGGTGATTGGAGTAGCAGAGGCAGAAGAACAAAATAACTAGAAAGCTAAATCTACTGAGTTATTTTCTTCCCCTTACAAACTGGAGAGTAAGCTCAGCCACACGCTTTCCATATAATTCAGCGGTTTCAATATCGCCTTTGGGTGGTGCATCCGGTGGTTTAACCTGGAAGCTGGCTGCCATTGGTCCGACAGAGGAACCAACGCGGTTTTGTACTTCAGGACCTGGCCCATTAAGGGTGTTCATAGAGTTTGGATCGCTGGCAGCAGGTAACATTCCAGTTCCAACATAAATCATTCCATGCTGCATAGCATTGATCATAAGCCCGTTAAGAGTATTGAGTTTGTCTCCTGAAAAAGAACTGGAGTTGGTAAAGGCACCGGCTATTTTATCTTTCCAGCTCTGGGTAAACCATTTTTTTGCAGCAACTTCTATAAACTCTTTCATTCCCGCTGATATATTGCCCATATAGGTTGGACAGCCGAAAATAATTGCATCAGACGAATCTAGTTTGTCGAGGTTTTCGATTGCCTCTGCAGTGGTAATCAATTCTGCTTCAATCTCTTCAATTCCTGCCGCAATTTTCTCTATTCCACGGTGCACAGCTTCAGCTTGGAGCTTGGTATGACCATATTTGCTGTGGTAAACAATGGTGACTTTTGCTTTTGCCATAATGTTTATCTTAAAATCCCAATCAACTATTAAATAAATCTTAAGTGCTTTATTGTTGTTTGATTTGTTAAATTTTGGTGACCCCTCACTCCGGCATTCGGCCACCTCTCTCCCACGGGTGGAGAGAGGAAGAAAATCATTTTCGTTTTTTGTTTTACTCCTTTCTCCCCTTGTGGGAGAAAGGCTGGGGATGAGGGGCGCTAAGCAGGAATCAA
>JANRMG010000237.1:0-2673 GCA_033761855.1 Candidatus Caenarcanales bacterium | reverse complement strand
TTCCAGCCATCTTGCCGGTTGGAACTCCAATCCTCATAGCTGGTCTTGGTATTTTGTTCTTGAACGATATTGTTCCCTTCGCTTCGGCCAAGATTATTGGTGGAATGCTAGTAGGAAGTATCGTAACTGGTTTGTTCTTGGCTATCGCCATGACAAGCGGTGGTGGTGCTTGGGACAATGCTAAAAAGTATATTGAACTTGGTAACCACGGTGGCAAAGGTTCAGAAGCTCACAAAGCGGCTGTAACCGGAGATACCGTTGGAGACCCATACAAAGATACAGCTGGCCCAGCCATCAATCCAATGATCAAAATCTTGAACATTGTGGCTTTGCTCTTGATTAAAGCTTTAGCCAGAGTTTAAATAACTTGAGAGTTTGGCCTCTCCCGCTTCTTTCGAAGCTCCTAACACCAACCCTTTCTATTTTGAATACACAATTAAATTTCTAATCATCAAAAGCCCATTTAGCTCTTAACCGACTGGATGGGCTTTTTACTTGGAGACAACAAGCCTAAAAAATAAGGACTTTGCTCTTAAAACTTTGTGGCATACTTGTATTAAAAGATGAAGTAAGCTTAAATAAATACTTCTACTTTTAGCCAACCAAAATTTTTAATTGCTGGTTTTTACTATGACTTACAGAGCGCTTGATGTCGCAAATTCTTTTATAAAACTGGGGATTGAAAATAATAATTTAATCTCCAATATGAAGTTGCAAAAACTTTTATACTATGCTCAGGGCTGGCATATGGCGCTTCACTTCGGCAAATCGCTTTTCCGCGAAGATTTTAAAAAATGGCTTTTTGGGCCTGTTTGTCCCTCTGTTTATGGACAATTTAAAAAATATGGTTCCAATCCAATTAAACGCGTAGCCGATGTAAAAACAAAAGAGCTTGATGAAAAGGCACAGAAACTGGTTGAAAAGGTCTTTGAGCTTTATGGAGGCTTTAGTGCCGTTCAGCTATCCATGCTGTCTCACAAAGAGGACCCTTGGCTCAAAGCCGAAGATTTAGGCATTATCGATAAAGACAGCATACACGATTATTTTTCGAGAGAAAAAGAGAGAATAGAAGAGGAAGCCGCCCGTCGAGACGCTGCATAATGACAAGTTCTTTAGAGGAAGAAAAGTTTTTCGAACAACTGCAACCGGGTCTGCAGTCGATTGTTTTTGAAGCCGAACACGAAGAGGAACAGCGCAAATTTTTAGAAGAAGATTATCTAAGAGCTTCTTCAGAAAAGCTTGATGAATTAGAAAGAATAAAAAAGAACCTCGAAAACCGTGATTTGGAGCAGAGTATCAAATTTAGAAGAGAATTAACGAGCAAGATTTTTCGTGTTATAAAAATTTGGTTAGGCTTTATTGGATTTATAGTTTTGCTGAATGGAGCCAAGGGCTGTGGCATTCCGCTTACCAAAACCGTTTTTAACTGGCACCTAAGCGACAATGTAATGATTGCTTTGCTCGGAACAACGACCATTACAATTATTGGTTTATTCGCAACTGTTACCAACCATTTTTTTAATAAAGGTAAATAAGAAAATTTTTCAAGAAAGAAGAATTTACAAGTTCTTCAATATTGCTCCTAGTCATCGCTTTCTTTAACATAACCTTCATAGTAATAAGATTGTTCAATTCCTTTAAAAATAATTTCCCTGTTGTTTATCTCGTCGGTTAAGTTGGCACTCAATAATGTTTTCAGTTCCAAATTATTGACGGGGCTTCTCTCCATAGCTTGCAAGTAAAGTGTTTTATCTACAAATTGCCAATTAACCATTCTTTTGAGTTTCGTTTTTAGCATCATATCAAGCCATATACGCATGGTTCTGCCGTTTCCCTCCATAAAAGGGTGAGCAATATTCATCTCAACATATTTGGCAATAATTTCTTCAAAAGTGTTATCGGGCATTTGTTCAATTTTTGCCAGTATTTCATTGAGGTAAAGTGTGTTGGCAAACCTAAAGCCACCCTTGGATATGTTCTTTGTACGTATTTGTCCTGCAAAATCGTACAACCCCTGAAAAAGATAGTTATGTATTTGCTTTAAGCCTTTGGTTGTGCCCACTTCAATTGTGTCTATATCGCCTGATTCAAACAAGCGGTAAGCATTCTCTAAGCTTTTTTTATCTATGTTTTTCATATCCCAAATGGGTGAGCAAGCAGACTCGTTGTTTTTATAAGTTTAGGATTTGAGTTTAAACACCTGCTCTTGTCTTTGTCAAAATATATTCTGTTCTAACGATTACGATTATTGGTTTATTTGCGACTGTTACCAACCATTTTTTTAATAAGGGTAAATAAGAAAAATTTTTTAAGAAAGCATTTCTATAAATTCCTCAATATTTAAAAGATTTACCTTAGGAAAGTCGATAGCTTTTAAAACATTAAAATCTTTGTCGTTTGTAACCAAATAATCGACATTAGAGGAAACCGCACAATCAACGAATTTATTGTCATCAGGATCTTGCTCAATTAAATTCCAGGAATAAAAAGTATTCACAAGAAAAACATTGGGAAGTAAAAGTAAAGTTCTTATTACTTTACTAACTAATGGTGCGTGTTTGACATATTGCAAAAAAGGAAGGTCTCTCCCAAAACTAAGATTGCTTAGATCGAGGATTAGGAGAGATGAAGGAAGATCATATAATCTTAGAGATATATTTTGCAATCGATGAA
>JANRMG010000236.1:0-3252 GCA_033761855.1 Candidatus Caenarcanales bacterium | reverse complement strand
TCACGAAAAGCAATTGTGCCTGTTGAAGTTGAAGTACCTGCGAAGGTGTTAAAGTCGTTGTTGAAAGTATTTAAACTTGCGCTTCCAGTTCCTGTGTTAACCGTGAAAATATTTCCAACTGCCGCACCTGACTGAGTAATTGAACCCGTGCCGGAAGTCGTTAAAGTTAAATTACCACTTCCCAGATTTGAAGAATCCAAAATAAAACTATTATTACTGACTTCTGTATATGAAACAGTACCGCTTGCTGAGCTTGCTAATAAGCTGTTTATATTGTTGCCTGTATTTGTAAGCGTGGCGTTTCCACTTCCAGTCGTGACGTTCAAGACATCAGCTACTGCAGCTCCTGTTTGGGTGATATTTCCAGCTCCGCCAACTTGCAAAGTCAAATCACCACCACCTGAAAGGATTGAAGCTCCCAAAGCAAAACTCTGTCCATCAGCCTCACGGTAAAAAATATTTCCGTCTGTGCTTGAGGCCAATAGAGTAGTTATATTATTTGCAGTATTTGTTAAAGTCGCATTGCCCGCTACCGATGATACAGTCAGACTTCCAGCTGTAATAGCTCCGCTTCCTTGCGTAATTGTTCCACCATTTGAGTTGAGTGTTAATCCGCCAGAACCAGAATTAGTTATTCCGTTCAAATTAATATTTCCACCATTACTTTGCAGACTAATTGCAGCATTTGCGCTTTGTAGACCACCGGTAATAATTGGCGCGGTGGAAGCTCCACCGGTATTTGTCTGTAATGTTATTATTCCAGTGCCTTGGGTTCTAAAAAGCAAAGAATTTCCGTGAGTGCTTCCCGTTAGATCAATGCCACTAATTCCATCACCAACCAAGTTGCGAGTCTGCATGGTTAAATTGCGATTATTCTGTAAAAGAACCTCAGAGCCTCCAAAGGTTCCGCTTACACTTATGCCGTTTCTGGCTTGCAGAACGATATTTGCATTTGTACCTTCAATTTCTGATTCGTAAATTATAAATGGATCGGGTGTTCCAAGGCCTTCATCCGTATAGCTAATCGTACCTAACGTATTACTGCCTGGATTGCTTTGAAGTTGAGTACTAACTGCATTTCCTTGATCACTCCCATCAGCTGAACCACCCACAATTTGAATGTTTAGTGGGTCATAAAGCAAAGTGCCAAATTCTCCTTTTGGTGCACTCAAATCAACTTCACCTTTTGCAATCAAACTGTTTTTTCCGCTTATCTCTGCGAACCCACCATTGCCGCCTTCTGAGCCGCCTTTAGCCGAGAGTGAACCATAAAAGTGGGTTGAATCGTCGGCCCAAACAATAACCTTACCTCCGTCTCCCAATGACAAAGCATCGGCTTTAATCTGAACATTACTGCCCACAAAGGTACTTTGAGCATTATTGTAATTGGGATTCCCTCCTTGATAGTCCCCTCCAATCCTAATTTCACCGCCACCTAAGCTTCCAAAGGCATCGACAGAAGCTTCGTTTTCCAGAATCACTCTGTCCCCTAAAATTGAAACTTTTCCACCCAATCCATCATGACTTTGTGAAGAAATTGTGCCAGTGTTTCTAGTTACTGAAGTATTATCCGAGGATTTGGATATAAGTTCCACCGAACCACCAGAGGATTTTAGGCCGTCAGCAATAATTATTCCTTCGTTGTTGACGCTCAATTCATAAAGCTTACTGGTCAACTCTGCCTGCAAACGTACTAGTTTTGCCTGAGCACTAAGATAGCCTAAATTTTCGACGGCAGCTCTAACGTCTTTGATTGCTTGCTGGAGCGACTCGTTGACCTCCACCGAAGTTACTAAATTATTATCAACGTGAACTGTAACGGATTTTCCAGCAACAAGATTTATGCTTCCAGAGGACGCTTCAATAGAACCTTCGTTTCGAATAGCTCCGCCAAGAAGTGCAACACTCCCTCCTTCCTGAACCTTGATAACCCCTTTATTCAGTATCATTGCTGGATCACCAGCTTGATAAAACTGAAACTTTTCATCCAGAAAGTTTTTGTCTGTAATGTTGAGAGTTGAGGCAAATAAAGACGCCACATTAACCGTTGAGCCGGGGCCAAAGATTACTCCGTTGGGATTTATAAGGAAAACTTTCCCGTTAGAATTTATTTGTCCATAAATTTCCGAAGCATTGGGGCCTGTAACGCGATTAAGAATTGCCGAGCGGCTATTAGGCAAATTGAAATTTACCGTTGCATCCACGCCCACGTTAAATGCTTCATACTCAACGATTGCATGAGAGGAACGGGAATTTACATTTAAATTGTTGTTTCCTCTTTCAAAGTTCACATCCCCGGTAACAGTTTTATAGCCGTTAGGCAAATCTGCTGCCGAGACCAAGAAAGATGGAATGTTAGACAAAGAAACTACTACGATTTGACCGAGAAGGCTCTTCCAGAGCGAATCAAAGTGACCCTTTTTTTTTGAAGACATTTGGCTGTATCAGGATTGGTATCTGCTAGATGTCTCTTTTCGGTTTTTTAACTACCGTTGGCTCAAAGGGACATCTGTTAAACACCACTGATTCATTGTCCTTACCATTCATTCTTAGCTTCTAAACTTTATTTAGGGCCATTGCCATACCAAATCGGGCATTTACCATGCAACAAGATTTTTGGAATCTTACTTCTAGACTAGCGATTTGAAGTATTCGATTGTTTTAATCAACCCTTGCTCTAACTTGATTTCTGGCTCCCACCCAAGCATTTGCCTTGCATAACTAATATCAGGGCATCTTCTCGTCGGATCGTCGGATGGCAAAGGCTTAAAAATAATTTCTGAGTTTGAATTTGTGAGTTTTTTGATTGTTTCAGCAATTTCTAAAATCGTTGATTCGTGCGGATTGCCGAGGTTCATTGGGCCTGTTACGGAATCCTCTGTATTCATCAACTTAATAAATGCCGAAATCATATCGCTTACATAACAAAAAGAACGCGTCTGAGAGCCATCTCCGTAGATTGTAATAGCTTCATTATTTAAGGCCTGCACCACAAAGTTAGAGACAACCCGACCGTCATTTAAATGCATGCGAGGCCCATAAGTATTAAAAATTCTTGCCACTTTAATCTTTAGCTTGTGTTGGCGGTTGTAATCAAAGAAAAGTGTTTCGGCACAACGCTTTCCCTCGTCATAACAAGAGCGAATACCTATCGGATTAACGTGGCCAAAATAACTTTCGGTTTGCGGATGCACTGCCGGATTGCCATAAACCTCACTAGTGGAAGCCTGAAAGATTTTTGCTTTCAAACGT
>JANRMG010000235.1:0-2238 GCA_033761855.1 Candidatus Caenarcanales bacterium | reverse complement strand
CCTCCTTAATTGAGGGAATCAAAATTTATGCAGCTGGAAGCCTAAATGATGCTGTCGAAATTTTAAGCAGTAACGAAAAAGCCAAAAAGTTTTTGGTACAAAATCAAATCCTCGATCCAAATGATTCATCAGATCTAAGAGGACAAGATCTTAAATATGTAAAAGGGCAATATCAAGCAAAGCGCGCCCTTGAAATTGCTGCGGCTGGTGGGCATAATCTTCTCTTTGTCGGAGAGCCTGGAGGCGGCAAGTCCATGTTGGCTCAGTGCTTGCCAAGTATTTTGCCGCCTCTCACCAAAGATTTGTCGCTTGAAGTGACTAAGATTTATAGTGTGGCTGGCCTTTTACAAGATTCGTCTAAATGCATAATAACTAGTCGTCCATTTCGGTCTCCTCATCACTCTATATCGGGAGCGGGTTTGATTGGGGGTGGCAGCAATCCTAAGCCGGGAGAGGTGAGTCTGGCCCACCACGGAGTTTTGTTTTTGGACGAACTGGCCGAGTTTGATAAAAGAACTTTAGACAACCTAAGGCAACCGATTGAGAGCGGAGAAGTGGTGATTTCTCGTGCCCGTCTTTCGGTTAAGTATCCTTCACGCTTCCTCTTGATTGGTGCTTGCAATCCTTATACCGGAATCAAACAAAATGGAGCCAAGAAAAAACTTATAATCTCGGCTCCCCTTTGGGACAGGTTTGGGCTTATCGTTTGGGTGCCGCCACTTAAGCCTAATGAGCTGATTGACTTCGACCCCGACAAACAAGAATCTTCGGTGCAGGTCAGAGACAGAGTAAAGAAAGCTTGGGAAGCTCAAGAAGAGCGCTTTAAAGAAGAAAATGTTGAAGGTTTAAACAATTCATCTATGAAACCGCAAGAAATTAAAAAGTATTGCAACTTTACTGAAGCCGCCAAAACTCTCCTTCGGGAGGCTGCTGTAAGCCTGTCTTTAACGGGCCGCACTTATGACCACGTTCTGAGAGTCTCTAGAACCATTGCTGATCTTGAAGCTAGCAACGAAATTGCTGAAGAGCACGTTGCCGAAGCGGTTCAGTATAGGGTGAGCCAGGAGAGTTTAATTTCTTGATTGAATTGATTGATTGTCCATTAAGGCGGGTTTTAAACCCGCCACTACAATAACGATGGTTTCTGAAGGCCTTTGTTGATGGCGGTTTCAGCCTTCAGAAACCTACACCTTAAAACATCTGCTAATCTTATAAAAAACACGGATATTAAGTAATTAAAGATGACTATAGCTGGTTACAATCTGGGTGGCGATCTCGACCTTTGTGCGCGTGAAATCGATAAAGCAAAGTTTTTAGATTCAGTAAAAAGGCTTGCCCTGCAAAGAAATGTCTCCGAAAGAACAATAATGATTTGGTGCTACCAGCGTGTTGAGAGCCAAGAGGCTTTAGATAGAATAAAGAATTGGATTCAAGAGGAAGATCAGACACAACGTTGGGTGATGAGTTTACCTGAAATTGAAATCCTTGAGTAGATTCTATAGATCACCTGGCTCAACTTTATGTTTATTAACAAAAGCGATTATTCATCGGTTTTAGTGTCCCTATCCACAGTTATCTTTATTTCCCTGCTCTTAAGCGCATGTGATCTGGAGAATTCAAATAATCTCCCTGGAATCGCTATTGATTCTCGGCGCTCTATTTCAAAGCTAGAAGAAGAAATACCTTTGGCTGAAAAGCCTGGCAACTTTGACTTTTGTGCAAAAAGTTTTGAAGTCTCCGTCTCAGATGGAGATACGATAGAGTTGATGGCTTCTGGAATTAAAAGGCGGATACGTTTGATTGGAATTGATACTCCTGAACTTGGGCAAAACCCTTATGGAGAAAGAGCCGGAAGCCATTTAAGAAACATCATAAAAAACACTTCTTCCAAAGAAGAGGTTTGTTGCAATAAAGGCCAAGAGCCTCTTGACAAATACGGCAGAACGCTTGCCTATTGTTGGTATGGAAATACTTTTATTAATGCCGAGATGATCCTCTCCGGTAACGCTTTTGCCTTTTTTGTAGGCGACAAAAACAACTATTACAAAAATATGTTCTTTGATCTTGAAGAAGAAGCCGAACAGAAGGGCCTGGGTGTCCATAATCCTGAAAACCCTCTTCCTGAGCTGCCTTCAGAATGGCGGCGGAATAATAGACGTAAATAAAAAGCTAGTTTTTTAGCAGCAATTTTTTAATTTCAGTACTTAGAAGTTGCATGAGTTCTTGCTTAGGATGGGT
>JANRMG010000234.1:0-6536 GCA_033761855.1 Candidatus Caenarcanales bacterium | reverse complement strand
CTGCTTTTTTGGTTGTGAGTCAGGTTGCAAATTCTCCTGTACCATCCTTTTGGTCTTTAGCAGCCATTCTTTCGGGGGTGGTATTTTACTTTTTCCTTCCAGCGGTTAAGAACAAAGTTTCCACAATAGACTAGTCCGTGTCAACGCTCTTTTGGTGTGTGAATTCATCAAAAAATAAAAACATTTATGCTCCAATAGCTGTTAAACCCCTGGTTGTAAAACGACCGTCTGATGGATTTGTATGTTGCTTTTGATAGCGCTCATGCTCCTCTTCATCGAGCTTTTTGGTATTTAAAAAGTTAATCCAATTAATAGCAAAACCCAAAAGCATAGCCATTCCATAAACCACCCATCTTTCCATAAAATGGACTCTCCCAATAAGCTTTTCACGCTTTTCCGGTGTCATGGCTTTTACTTTCTCTAAGTTGGATATATGATCTTTATCGATGAGGGACCAATAAAAGAAATCTCTTTCTCCTCGTTTAGCCTCTTCAAAAGCGGTTTTCGGGGAAACCAAAATATTACCAGCACCCATAGTAAAACCAACAATTCCAGCCAAAATACTTTCAATGATTTGTTTGAGGAAAAGTACCTCAGGAAGCGCCAAGTAGATAAGTCGTGCAATATTTTCGGATTTTTCAGCCTGATTAAAAGCCACACTTGTATAGGCATAGGGAGCAATAGCCAGATTGAAAAAGGTTAAAGTTTTGGAGATACCAAATTTGCTATCCATACTAAAATGCTTTGACAGACGAGTAAAGGTTTTTCCGGCCTGCGGCCCAATTTTATTACCCAAAGCCATTGTAAGACCTGCAATCAATGGAGTAGAAAGCAAAACATAGGCGATTGATGCAATTAGATTTTTCTTGGCTTGATTTTCAGCCATCTGAGATTCCTCGGAACCGGTGATCTCAGAATCATCGACATTTAAACCGGAAATTACGTAAAAATTATCGGTGTGGAAAAGCTGTTTAGCTAAAATCGCTCGGGGAGCCGTAGCAACCACCTGGGCGGCGCAGCCAGTCCCAGCCGCCAAGAGGAAGGTCATAAACTTAGTGAAAGATAATTTGTCTAAGAGTTCTCGATTGATGAGTGTTTTACTATCGCCAACCTCGTATTCTTTGCCAAGATGTTTCTCAAGCTTCCAAGTAGGCTCACCAAGCAGCCTCCAATTTGGTATTTTAAGGTGTCCAGCCATGCTCCTTGCAAAAATTGCAGCAAAAAAAGTTGGTATTAAATAAAGACCCAAATATTCCGGGAATTCGAGCATGAATTCATAAGCCACCATTAACCAGCTTTTGCGAATAGCCAAAGCATTAGTTGCCTTCGGAACAAAAGCATAGTTAAACTCCTGAAAAATCTGCGAAAGCCCCGCACTAATACTGGTCGCGGCCAAAATGTCCCGCATAGAGAAAGGTAAGGCCGAAAAAACTTTATCCCCTAAGTTTGGAGTTTTCCTTTCATGCCTTTTTGCCTCAGCCGCTTTTGAATGAAGGAAGGCCTTAGGCTTTTTATTAGTACTTATGACTGAAACGGTTGATGTCATCGAAGGATTTAAAGTGAATTATTAAAAAGAAACTTAATTATTAACAAGATTATTAACGAGGTTTTATAGATGTTCGTCGTAAAAAAAGCATTTTATTATATTTGCTCCCCTATTTAAGGTTTGAGTTTAAGGTTTGATTAAAATATCCAGTATCAACTGATTCTAGCAATTTTTTGACCATAAGCATATACAAATCAGCCAGACTTAATAAATTTTTGCAAATTTTTAAGACTAAGTTTCAGGAGCTTTGTGATACCATTCTTTGAAGTCTAAATCAGTCCCTTATGGAGAGATGGCTGAGTGGCTGAAAGCGACGGTTTGCTAAACCGTTATACCCTTTTTTGGGTATCGAGGGTTCGAATCCCTCTCTCTCCGTAGTTTTTAGTGGATTTTAAAGAACAAAAGACCGTTTGAAAAACTTCAAAACGGTATTTTGTTTAATTTTAAGTTGAAAGTTTGATCTAATTTAAACAGTTGTCTTTTTAAGTTCATTTCATTGAGAGTTCTACTGTTCAACAATCTTTTTTAATTCCTGAATAATTAGATTGGGTTCTGGTCTGTTCTTATAATCAGCATCTATAAAGGCGTATTTGATAACACCTTGTTTATCCAAAATATATGTGGCAGTGATTGGGAGCTTCTCCGAACCACCTTTGTTTAGTTCTTTTAAGTAAATCTTTTCTTTTTTGTAAAGTTCATTCAGCTCACCATTAACGGTGTAAGCCAAACCAAATTTTCCAGCTACTTTGTTGTCATCATCAACCAAGCGTTTGAATTGCGGATCTTTGGCCTCAGAGAGTTTCTTTGCTTTGGCTGGATCCTCTGGAGATATGGCAAGTAGCTCGGCTCCCTGTTGACGAATTTGAGGGTAGGCTTCCTGCCAAGATGAAAGAGTCAAAGCATCGTAGGGACACCAAGTTCCTCTGTAAAAAGTTAAAACAACAGGGCCTTTTTTTGTATATTCTGAGAGCTTGGTTTCTTGCCCATTTTTGTCTTTCAAAGTGAAATCTGGGACCTTGTCACCGACTTGAAAAGCCTTATATTCTAAACCATCATTCTTCTGTTTTTGAATTGCTTTAGCAAACTTCTCTTGGGATTCTTTTGGCATTGCCGCTTTTCCCTCTTCCTTCTTTGAATCTAGCTTTTGTTGAAGTGAAGGAAGCTTTTGCCCTTCTTTTTGGGTTTCTTGTGCTTTATTTGCTTTTAAACTTAAAAGACTGAGCAATAAAAAGGAAAAACAAAACAAGAATCTATAAATAATTTTTGAATACATAATCTTTACTCCAAATCATTAATCCAGGCTTTTTTAAGATCAATTTAATAATAGAACAACAAAAGAACAAAATTTAAATCAATCCTCCCATCCTTACAGGCTTCTTAAAGATCAAGCATAAACTTAACAAAAATAACAATTTAATGAAAAGACCTAAAAATCTAATAAAACTCATTAATTTTTTTGTTAAAAAGTTTGTTTTAAGTTCAACGGCTAAGAATGTAGAGGATTAGATAAAGACTGATAGAATTAATGAACATTTTGATCTTAAATTTATGGCTTGGAACAGAGTATGAGCGAGACTTTTAATATTATTCTTCCTGACGAATCTAAGAAACAGCTTCCTGCGGGAACAAAAGGGATTGATCTGGCAAAACAAATTGGAGAGAGACTCTCTAAAGAAGCGGTTGGTTTGAAAATCAACGATGAATTGGTTGATCTAAATACCCAGCTAAAAGAGGGTGACCGAGTAAAAATTATTACAAAAAAAGATCCTGAGAGTCTTGAATTCTTACGCCATAGTACTGCTCACGTTTTAGCAGCGGCCGTACAAAAAGTTTATCCACAAGCCAAAATTGCCATTGGGCCAACAATTCAAGATGGTTTTTATTATGACTTTTTGATTCCTGGAGTTACTCTTTCGACTGAGAGTCTGGCTACGATTGAAAAGGAAATGCAAAACTTAGTTGATACGGCTCTTGAATTCAAACGTCTTTCGGTTAGTGATGCTGAAATGCAAATTAATGAGTTTCGAAACCAAGGTGAAAAATTTAAAGCTGAGCTTTTAGATAAATATAAAAACGACAATCCAACTCAGTATGGATTATTTAGCTCCGAAAAACTTATCTGGAGCGATCTTTGCCGCGGGCCACATATTGCAAATACTAGCCAAATTAAAGCATTTAAGCTGCTTTCGGTTTCCAGCGCTTATTGGCAGGGTGACGAAACAAAAGACTCTTTGCAACGAATCTATGGAACCTCTTGGTGGAGCAAAAAAGATTTAGACGAGTATTTGCATCGTATTGAAGAGGCCGAAAAACGCGATCACCGCAAGCTTTCACGGCAGCATGAATTGTTTTCTACCCACGAAGAAGCCGGTCCCGGACTAATCTTCTGGCATCCAAAACTCGCTTTTTTGCGGGCACGGATTGAAGAATTTTGGAAAAATCTTCACGAGGACAATGGCTACCAATTGGTTTTTACTCCTCACATAGCTCGTCGTGAGCTTTGGGAGACTTCGGGACACACTGAGTTTTACTTGGACAATATGTTCCAAATGAAACCCATTGATGAGCAGGAGTATTTGCTCAAACCCATGAATTGTCCTTTCCACATTTTAATTTTTAATTCCACACGTCACAGCTATAGGGAGCTTCCAATCCGTTTAGCTGAAATGGGAACGGTTTACCGCTTCGAGCGGTCGGGGGCTTTGCATGGTCTCGCTCGGGTGCGCGGTTTTACACAGGATGATGCCCACGTTTTTTGTACTCCCGATCAATTGGTTGATGAAGTCTGCGATATCATCAATTTAATCGATATAATGTATTCGAAATTTGAATTGAATTACACGGCTGAACTCTCCACCCGGCCACCAGAAAGAATTGGAGAAGACAGTATTTGGGACATGGCCGAAGATGCTCTTAAGAAAGCTCTTGAAAAGAGAGGCTTGGCTTACCAATTGAATGAAGGCGACGGTGCTTTTTATGGGCCAAAAATTGACTTTAAGCTGCAAGACGCTTTGGGGCGTTCTTGGCAAGGCGCTACTATACAAGTTGACTTCAATCTTGCTAACCGTTTTGACCTTAAATACACAGCCACAGACGGTAGTTTGCAAAAACCGGTAATGTTACACCGTGCCATCTTCGGTTCTTTAGAGCGCTTTACCGCTTTGCTAATCGAACATTATTCGGGTGCTTTCCCCTTCTGGTTGAGCCAAACCCAAGTTACAATCTTGCCAATAGCCGATCGCCACAATGATTATTGCTATCAAATTGCTAAGGAGCTTAAAAAGAAAAGAATAAGAGTTAAAGTTGACGAGAGAGCCGAAAAAATCTCCGCTAAGATTCGGGATGCACAACTGGAGCAGATTCCCTATATGTTTGTAATTGGAGATAAAGAGCAAGAAGAAAAGAAAATTGCTGTTCGTGAGCGCCGTAAGGGTGATTTAGGGGTCATGAATTTAGAAGATTTTTTGAAGGGGCTTGTATAAAAAATTAAAAGTCTTTAACCGCGCTAAATCCTCGTTTTGAGAGGTGGAATTTAAATTCACAATGAGTAATAAGTTTTGCCGCTTAACTAGAAGATACACAAATTGCTAGTATTTGCTAAAAGTTAAAAGAGTCGTTCTGAAATGTCAGAATTAAACAATTTGCAAAAGGCTTCTATCCCTGGTCTTTTGGTTGCTCTTGGCATAGTCTTTGGTGATATTGGGACTTCGCCATTGTATGTTCTTAGGCCCGTGATGGCTGACAAACCCGTCTCTGAGCTCTTGGTCTTGGGGGCATTGTCTTGCATATTTTGGACTTTAACCATGCAGACAACCATTAAATATATTTTCCTCACTCTAAAAGCCGATAATAAGGGTGAAGGAGGGATTTTTGCTCTCTATGCTTTGCTGCGCCACAAAGAGGGCAAGTGGTTGATTTTTCCAGCAATGTTGGGTGGAAGCATGTTGCTCGCTGATGGAGTGATTACTCCACCAATTTCGGTTGCCTCAGCCATTGAGGGTTTGAGCATAATTTATCCTAATATTCAAACTTTACCAATTGTAATTGGAATTTTACTCGGTTTGTTTTTGGCACAGCCTTTTGGAACGGAAAAAATAGGTAAATTTTTTGGGCCTGTAATGTTAGTTTGGTTTACGACAATTGGAATAGTTGGACTTGCTTCTCTGATAGGTAATTTGGGCATTATTAGAGCTATAAACCCTTTTTATGCTTTCAAATTCTTGAGTCAGTATCCTAACGGTATTTGGTTACTCGGTGCCATATTCCTTTGCTCAACTGGCGCAGAAGCTCTCTATTCTGACTTGGGTCATTGTGGGCGGCAAAACATACGTTTCAGTTGGTCTTTTGTAAAGTTAGCTTTAATATTAAATTATTTTGGGCAAGGTGCTTGGCTTCTAAAACATATTGGGCAGACCTATAGCAGTAACTTTAATCCTTTTTACTCCATAATGCCAAATTGGTTCTTAAGCTTTGGGATTGGGATTGCAACACTTGCGACCATTATTGCTAGCCAAGCTTTAATTAGTGGTTCTTACACTCTGGTCAATGAAGCCATGCGTTTGAATCTCTGGCCCAAACTGGAAGTTGATTATCCAAGTGAACAACGTGGACAAATTTATGTTCCTTGGATTAATTGGTTTTTATGCATTTGTTGTATTGGGGTCACTCTTTTCTTTAGGGAATCGAAAAATATGGAAGCGGCTTTTGGATTGGCTGTGACGCTTACCATGCTTATGACAACTGTTTTATTTGCCGCTTATTTAGATTCTCGAAGAACCCCTAAACCACTGATTAAACTTTATTTAACAGTTTATTTATTAATTGAAAGTTCTTTTCTGGTAGCTAATTTAGTGAAGTTTTTCCACGGCGGTTGGGTCACGCTTTTAATTGGCGGTTCTTTGTTTTATGTGATGTGGACTTGGTATCAGGCACGTTTTATTTATCGTAAATATGTCCAATTCCAAGATGTAAAAGAAGCAATTCCTTGTTT
>JANRMG010000233.1:0-2187 GCA_033761855.1 Candidatus Caenarcanales bacterium | reverse complement strand
AATCGGGTATATTTGAGTACATTGAGATGTTCTATAACCGGGCGAGAAGGCATTCGAGCCTTAATTATCTCTCTCCAGTTCAGTTCGAACTGCTCATGAATATCTCTTAACTTTTTGTCTGCTTTATCGGGTCAAGGTCATAACTCCTAACAAAAGTATTTGATAATTTAAATATTGATGTATTTTAGATCATTCATCCATCAAAACAATGACCATATTCACTCTGCTTTTGACAGGGTGAGATTAAGGTTGGGGGGTAAGTTTTACCTTTGTTTACAGATATACGTGTTTAGGATTTTCTTATGTTAAGAATGATTAAGAGCCGATTCTGGCTTTAGTGAATGGGTATAATAATCTTGGCTTCTCTGGGTGAGGGAAGCCTTCTTTTTTTGTATGCCTAACTTTTATTCTGTAAAAGAAACTTATTTTTGATTTTGGAAACCACCTCACTCCATTTCAATTCGAATTACTCATGAATGTATCTTAAGTTTTTGTCCCCTTTTCGGGGCAAGGTCACTTCAACGGCGTATTGATTTTTACTCATTATGTATGAATTTCAGTGAATGCTAAAGAAAAAATCTGTTAGTAAATCCTCTAAATTTTTATTGTTTGGCAATTTACCTTCTTTTTGTATTGAATCCAACCATAAAAATACTTCTTTTGGACTGTTTTTAACGGTTTTAATATTGAACTCTTCCTCCAGAATGGGACTTTCAGACTTAAGAACGATTCTTATTTCTTCGTAAAACTCATTAGTTGATTTCATTTATAGTTTCCTCTAATGTCAATAAGGTTATCAATTTTAATTGGTTGATTGGTAATAGCTTGAGTACCTCCTCCGGTTCCCCACTCTGGAAAAGTAGAAGTAATTGGTTCAGGGGTATTTGTTAAATTCCATCTGCCAGTTGGGATCTTTAAATCATTGGTCAGATGAAGTGTATCAAATATGACCACATGAGATGGCTCTCTAGGCAGTTGAAGAAGGTTCTTGACTTCATTGGGTGTCATTAATGTTATGTCATCAAAAGTTATGTAAGATGGACTTCTTGATGAAATACTTCCTGTTAAAGCTTCATTTATGTTACTTTCTCCACCTAGTGCTCTATAACCAGTAGCGGGAATAGCTTCACCTGCAGAGTTCACATAAAAACTTGGTCTGGTTGCATTACCCAAAACCGAATCGGCAGTGCTAGAGAAAACAGTACCAGTCAACAAACCGCTACCAACCGAGAAAACACCTTCAGAAGCAACACCAATAGCCCCGCCAAGAAGTCCATTAAATGCTACTTCTCTACTATTTATATTTTGGAAAGCATTCCATCCAATAGTTTGTGCAATACCACTTCTTTGATCAACTAGGTTATTTTCAGCTCCAAAATAAGCTCCTCCAACTCCTGCTCCTATGAATGGTGCTGCTGGGCCTGTCTCTGACGCTGCTAAGACCGTTCCTCCTCCTAGGAAAATAGAACCTAAAAGGACTTGTGTTTGATTTCCTGAATATAAAGAAGCTGGCTCCCAGGTTGCAAGCGTGTTCCCAAAGGTTGGAGTGCTGATTTGGCTTCCAGAATAACCTGTCCCTCCGATAAATTGAATTGAATCAAAGTCGGTAACAACTTTTAAATCTCCTGTTGAGCGGTCATAATATAGATTTTGTTTTTGACCGTTTTGGAGAACAAATTGTTGATCAGAATCTAGAAGAGTAGGATTAAACCCAAGAGTTCCTTGGGCTTCTCTGTCGCTTGCATCTGCAAGAGCTTGAGAATCAATGTTGGTAATATGGCCATTACCGTTTTCATCCACTGTATAATCGGCCAGCTTTGTCTTTCCGTCAGTGGTTGTAACAATATAACTGCCATCTGGGGTTTGAGTAATTAAACAATTAACGTTGTGAACCAAGACCCCATGAGCGAAATAAGTATGATTTCCTTCAATCTCAAGGTTGTAAACCGGAACTGAATGGTCAACAATCTCGATTGATTTAATTAAAAGCTCTGAATGCTTCTCATCAAGCAATTTGTCGTTAACGTTTAACTTTCCAGCTTCCACCCAGCCCTTTGATTGAACATAAAACGGATGGTCAGGGGTTGTCTCGATAAACTTACCGTTCAGAAGCTTAAGCTCAACGATTTGTTTTGTTTCTTTTCTAAAAGCATTTAATACAGTTCTTGCTTCATTCTTGTTGGTCTT
>JANRMG010000232.1:0-12691 GCA_033761855.1 Candidatus Caenarcanales bacterium | reverse complement strand
CCACCATTAATTAATTCTGTTCAAATTAAAAATACTTCTATTATATTGCCCAATAGATTAGGTTATTCCCAGCGTCTGTGGGATTTGATGAGCTCTGAGGCTCAAACTAAATTTAAAGCTAAATTTTCAATAGAACAGTTTTTAAATTACTTTGCACAGAGGGGTTCGAGCTCAAGCAGCCAAAATTTGTGCTCAAATATTTTCTCGGGACTTGGTTTAACTGAAAACTTTATTCTTTCATTAAATCCAGCAACAGCTCAAAATTTAGTAAAAAATGTTTTGGCTTTCCGTTTTGGAATAAGCTGGGATGGAAAAGAAGTTAATGCACAGCAAGCAGCTGATGGTTTCATAAATGCACAAAAGATTTTATTACAGAAAGAAACATTGTCTGAGCATGATAAGCTCCGAATTGCTGATTACTTTTTAGGTTCAATGCCATCTTCAGTTGGTAAAATCAGTGAGTTTGCAATTCAACACAGGCCAATCAGTTCTATAGTGGCTGGTAATCCAGAAAAACTTGTTTTAGAAAATTTGGGTTTTAGTTTTAATGCAGCCCTCTCTCGGATAGAAACATCCAATTTAAGTAATCCTTTTATTCAAGTTGCAAACGCAAACTCATCCGTGGCAATCAGTCAAGAAGTAAAAACTTTATATACTTTTCTTCCTTCTGAGCTTAATGAGGATATTCCGCTTGATTCTTTTAATCAGGCATTAGTAGGAACATCTCAATTGCAAGGCAGATTGGAGTTTGGTTTTAAACTAGAGGACTTACAAAGAATCCTAAGGTTCTCTGAAGATGAGAAAAAATTATTTGTTTTAGAGTTTGTAAAGTGTGTTTTTGGAAAAACCTTTTATTCACGAGTCGAGAACAACTTAAGGATTCCATTTACAGATATTCCACTTCCAGGACTTTCTCTTCCAGAAGGAGTTTCCTCAGTGTCGAACATTGAAAGAGCAGGCTCTTTTGTTTTTATTTATAGAACTCTAAATCCAAGGCTTGCTGATGAACAAGCCTTGAATGAGCTAATAAAAATTTTTGTAGGAGCTAACTCAGACAGAGTTTTAAGAAATAAAACAGTTCACTTAAATCAAATAGTTAATAGACCATTCAGCCATAATAGTCCTTTAGAAGTACTCGATGAATTGTCGGTAGAAGCTTGTATTTTGCGAAATTATTTGGATTTAGAAGTTATTAATTAAAAAATATTCAAATAACCCTAATTTTTCAAAAGTTGCTATATATGAGAATAGCCAAAGCTCAGTAAATGCATAATTTAAAAATAGAGATTTTTAGAGTATTCTTTATTTTTTAAAATTGAAGACAGAAAAATTTTACTAAAGTCAACTTTGTAGCTATTTGCTAAACTTTTTTTCCAAAGTAAAAAACATAATTTACGTTTTGGTAACAAATTTAAGAGGTTTTTAAAAACATGGGAAAAACAGTCGGAATTGACTTAGGAACAACAAACTCAGTAGTCGCTGTTATGGAGGGTGGAAAGCCCATCGTGATTCCCAATTCGGAAGGTCAGCGCACTACTCCCTCCGTCGTTCACTATGGACAGAACAACGAGAGAATCGTCGGAGTGATAGCCAAAAGACAGGCGGTTTTAAAACCACAAAATACGGTCGCAAGTATAAAGCGCTTTATGGGCCACGGTATGGACGAAGTACAGAACGAAATCTCTAACGTTTCTTATAAAGTAGTCCGCAAAGACGGTGGAATCGGCGTAGAGATAGAGGGCAAAGTTTACACTCCCGAAGAAGTATCAGCCATGACTCTTCGCAAACTTAAAGAAGACGCAGAAAGATATTTGGGTGAAAAAGTAACTTCTGCTGTAATTACTGTACCGGCTTACTTTAATGATTCACAAAGACAAGCCACCAAAAACGCTGGAACCATTGCTGGTCTCGAAGTGTTGCGTATTATCAATGAACCAACGGCAGCAGCTCTTGCTTACGGTCTCGACAAAAAAGCCGAAGAAACCATTTTGGTCTTCGACCTTGGTGGTGGTACTTTTGACGTTAGTATCCTCGAAGTGGGTGATGGAGTCTTTGAAGTTAAATCGACAGCTGGAGATTCTCACCTTGGTGGAGATGACTTTGACCGTAAGATCGTAGATTGGATGGCTCAGGAATTCAAGGCTTCTAACGGTATCGATCTCCGCTCCGACAAACAAGCTCTGCAACGCTTAACCGAAGCTGCTGAGAAAGCCAAGATCGAACTTTCAACCTTGACTGAAACCAATATAAGTCTTCCCTTCATCACAGCCGATCAATCCGGACCCAAGCACTTAGAGCTTAAACTCACTCGCGCAAAGTTTGAAGAGCTCGTCCACGATCTTTTAAATCGTATTAAATCTCCGGTTGAGCAAGCACTTAAAGACGCAAAAATTTCTCCCTCGGCTATCCAAGAGGTTGTTCTGGTTGGCGGTTCATCTAGAATTCCAGCCGTTCAAAAGCTGGTTAAAGACCTCACCGGCGGCAAAGAACCTAATCAAGGTGTAAATCCCGATGAAGTGGTTGCAATTGGTGCAGCCATTCAGGCTGGTGTTTTGGCAGGAGAAGTTAAAGACGTTGTTCTCCTCGATGTTACACCTCTTTCGCTGGGTATTGAAACCAAAGGTGGAGTGTTTACAGCCCTCATTGAACGTAATACAACCATCCCAACCAGGAAGTCAGAGATTTTCTCTACGGCTGATAACAACCAAACCAGTGTAGAAATCCACGTTCTTCAGGGTGAGCGTCCCATGGCCCGCGACAACAAGAGCCTTGGCAAATTTCAGTTGTCTGGAATCCCTCCGGCTCCGGCAGGCATTCCGCAGATTGAAGTAACTTTTGACATTGATGCTAACGGTATTCTCAACGTTACCGCCAAAGAAAAAGCCACCAACAAAGAGCAAAAAATTTCTATCACTGCTACCACTAACCTCGACCAAAGCGAGATTGAGAGAATGGTTAAAGAAGCTGAAGTTAATGCCGCTGAAGACGCTAAACGTAAACAAGAAACCGAAGAGCGCAATCAGGCCGACTCTTTGACTTTTGCGGCTGAAAGATTGGCTAACGAACTTCCTGCCAATGCACCAGCAGATTTGAAGAGGGATTTGGAAAAGAAAACTACTGAGCTCAAACAGGCAATCAAGGATAATCAGCCAATTGAAAACGTTAAAACTCTTAAAACAGAGCTAGAAGCTGAATTGCAAAAAGTTGGAGCTTGGATGCAGGCCAACCCTCAAGGTGGACAAGCTGGAGCAGATCAGGGTGCTGAGCCCGCAAAAGAGAATGACGATGTTATTGACGCTGAATTTAAGCCGAGCAGCTAGGAGAGATTTGAATGCAAGACAACAATAGATATTTTTCAGAAAGTCATAAAAATTTTTTTGAAAGACGAATTGTTTCTGAAATTTTCAATAGTTGTCTTTTGTTTCATTTAAAGGTCAATGGAAAATTTATAAGAAATTTATTTACTAAGAAGGTCTTCGATATGGCTGAATGGATAAGCGAAGACCTTTTGCTTTGTATGGAAATAACTACAAAAAATTACAATTTCATAAAACCGAAAGATGTTGTGTCAAAGCATAGAAAGCTTGTACTGCTGAATGCAAAGAATTTCTCTTTATACACTTTAGAAAAAACTTTTACCGGGAGTATTGGTGAATTTAAATTGGAGGGTTCAAAACTTATCTACACCAGGATCATAGGTAGAGAAGAGACGATTCAAGAGACAATCATTAATATTCCGATTGAAATTTCCGGGCTTAAAATTTTTAGAGATTCTTGATGTTAAATCGTATTGATTTGCGGATAGCCGATTTCTGAGATCTATTCACAGAATTACTTCAGTCTCCTCGATCGATTAACCAATGTGCGGTACTTTCGAAAAAGTAAAAGTCCAATGTTCAACCTCATTTTCAATTCTGAACGGGCAGTTTGGGCCTATAAAATTATTAATAACTAATGGTGCGGATTAAACTAGAGAGAAAGATTAGCAAAAGAACCAAAGAGCCCAAGCACAAGATTGAAAGCAGCAGAAACATAAGCCAAGGTTGCTTCAAAATACTTCTTAGAACGTTCAGAAAGATGCTTTAAATTCATGAAAATGCTCATCTGTGAAAATACTGACTCAATAATGAACCTATCGTTCCATTGACCCTTCTTCCAGATCTTCATATTCTCAGGATCTCCCTCTTTCCCATGAAAAACACTGTCAGCAAGAATTACCATCTGTTTGTCTTTTACCAAATCTCTGAGTTGTCTTAACAATTGCCCTTTCCGCTCATCGATTGCTGAACCTTAAGGACTTTCAGCAACCTCTGAAAACGGTGACTCGCATACTGAGAGCCTCTGTCCGAATGGAAGATTAAATTGTTGTTTGGTTTTCTCCTCCAGTAAGCACTCAGGAAAGCCTTTTCAATCAAGTCGGTTGTCATCCGCTCGCTGACCGCCCAACCAACTACCTGCCTTGAATATAAATCTATCACCGAGGCCAAATAAAGCCAACCTTCGTCCGTTGGAATATATGTGATGTCTGATGCCCATTTCTGGTCTGTCTTTTGAAAACTAAAGTCCTGAATAAGAAGATTGGGGCAAACTGGAAATGAATGCTTTGAATTGGTTGTTTCTCTGAAGCGTTTCTTGGTGATTGAAACTATTTTGTTATCCTTCATGATTCTTGCAACTCTCTTTCTAGAAACTCTCTCTCCATCCTCTTTAAGCTCGGTATGAATACGAGGGGAACCGTATGTTTTCCTGGACTTGTTGTGAATGATCCGTATTTTCGATTCGAGTATTTCATCTTTCTTTTTCCTTTCTGGAACGGGTTGCTTTAGGTGTTTGTAGTAATCGCTCCTGTGAACTTCAAACACTTCGCACATCATAAAAACTCTGAACTGTCGGGCGTGTTCAGAAATAAACTCGTACTTTACCGAGCGTGCTTTGCAAAGTAGGTTATGCGTTAGCAGGTTGCATTAGCGGAAGCGGTTTGAGCTTTCGCTTTGCTTCATTTGCACTTGCCTTTTTTAGGATTTCATTTTCCTCTTTCAAACGAGCGTTTTCCTTTTTCAGTTTTTTCATTTCAGCTTTTTCTTCTGGGCTTATTTCATCATTGGAAGAATAAAACCAATTGCAATAGTGTTTTATATGTTAATCCTAATTTTCTGGCTATTTCCGCTTTGTTGGGCCCTTTTGCCTTGCACAATCTAATTGCTTCTTCTTTAAATTCCTTGCTGTATTCTGTTTTCTTGGACATTATTTAACTCCTTTGTTCCTATTGACGTATTCTGGATTTAATCTGTCCGCTTTTTCGGGGCATGGTCAGTTTGTTCGGTTGGTACCTTTATCAATGTGTCCGAACTTTTAGATAGTGTTTGAAATATGATAACTCTCCAAAACTTGATGGAAAGTAGAATTTCATTAAACCTTTATAAATTTAGTATTTCTTCATTCTTTACTTAAGCTCTTCCAATCTTTGAAGACAAATTCGGGGTTTTAAGAGTTAATGATTGAAAAACAGTCGAGCTCTTTAGAAAAATTTAAGATATATTAGTTGGAACTTGTCTATAAAAGTTTATTAATTAAGTGTCCATTCAACTTAGCTGGCCCGGTGGTTTCCATGAGGATTGCGAATTAATTATTTTCGATAAAGATGGAACCTTGGTGGACTTCAAATCAGTTTGGTTGAACATGGCAGCGGCTCGCGCACAGCGACTCGCAGATCATCTTTCTAAAAACTCGGCTGAGCTCTTTGCCTGGCGTAATCGGTTTTTAAGAGCCTTGGGTGTAAATCCTGAAACCGGAGAAATAAGTCTGCAAGGCCCCATTGTTAATTTAAGTTTTGAGGCACAAAGTTATTGCTTGGCTACACTCTTGCATACAATGCTCCCAGAGAAATACAACTGGGAGCAAGCTTTGAGTTTGACGGATAATGCAATCGATTGGGCCTTGAGCCACAACGATCCAGCTATGCTTGCGGAGCCTTTGCCCGGAGCTTTTGAGTTTATAAAAGAAATTTCAAAGTCACATGTAAAAATGGCTCTTATCACCTCTGATTCCACCGAGAATGCAAAGAGAACTTTGGCACGCTTTGGAGTCCTTGATTACTTCAGTGAAGTGATGGGTAGTGATATTTCTCCTTCAAAACCTTCACCTAGAGCGGTAAGTATGGTTTGTAATAAAATTGGCGTTACTCCATCGAGGACTATTTTAATTGGTGATGCTCCGAATGATATTAAAATGGCTCAGGGAGCTAAGATTCCTGTAATTTGTATTGAAGGAATAGGCAATAAAAAAAATCTGCTAGAGATTGGTGCAACGGCTGTTATCAAAAATTGGGACGAGCTAAAGTTCAACACAAAAGATAAGCACGAAGGTTTGGTCTTGCGGACAGATGGAGCCAGTCGAGGTAATCCGGGTAAAGCTGCCATTGGTTTTGTAATCACTGATTTGCAGGGCAATTACATTAAACGTTACGGTGAACCAATTGGCGTTTGTACAAATAATGTTGCCGAGTACAGTGCCCTCATAAAGGGTCTCGAGAAAGTGGTTCCTATGCAGCCCGAAGAGCTAATGATTGAATTGGACAGTGATTTGATAGTTAAACAAATCGAGGGCAAATATAAAGTCAAAGAAGAAACTTTAATAAGTCTTCATTCCAAGGCTGTAAAGCTATTAAAAAAGCTTACCGGAAAATATAAGATTGCCCACATCCCTCGTGCAAAGAACTTCGAGGCCGATAAACTCTGTAATCTTGCTTTGGATTTGAATAGGGTTGTTAGTTAATTGTTGTTTATAAAAGTCGAAAAAATTTGATTTTGTATTAACTGTTCTGTTAGAACTTAATCAAAGTACTTCGTTTTATTAAATGCTCAATCCAATTAACCCTTTAAATCAACTAAATCGAATATTACCGACACGGAAAAAAATATTCAAAATCCAACATCTCCAGGGGATACTAAAAAGCCAAACCAAAAATCAAATTTATAAAGGAGAAATGAGTCTTTTTTCTCCCCAGTTAATTTCGAGAGTTTTGTTCGATACGGATCCGTACTATTTAGAACTTTCACTTGGAAGAATAAATAATTCCCTTTCATTAGACCTACAACAAAGACATCTCATGTCACATTTATCTTCCAGAGCTGTTACTTACCTGGAACCAGAATTATTATTTAGTTCTTCGGTTGAGGCTATTTCAGATTCAAATACAAAACTAAATTTGAGTAATCTTTTTTCTGGTCAAAGCAAGTTTCATGAAATTAGGGTTAGCGAAATAAACATTGATGGACAAAAAATTTTATTTTCAAATTCAACTGATAATCTACTTAATGTCGATGCATCAATGAAAATCCATTCACCTGCTTTGGTGGAGAGTAGTGATGCAAGGTTCATTCCAGTTAATCAACAAACTTATTCAATGTATTCTGTAAGTTTGGCTTTGGCTCTAAAGCAGGCAGTGCCCAAGGATTACAAAGGAGTGGCTCTCGAAATTCATCCCGGAGAGGGTTTTGTAACTAGTTTATTTTTGAACAACAGTCCTAATGCTAGGTTAGTGGCTATTGAACCAGATGCTCGCTTCAAACCCTATCTTTCGATGAATTTGAAAAGTAATAGTATCAATCTTAGCCAGGTAAGTTTACAGAATTTGGAATTGTCCGAGGCTCTGGACAATTTGTTAAATAAAAATTCCGTTCTGGGTAAAGCTTTCAAGCAGGTTGATACTTTGTTTTCAAATTGTAGACATAATGATTTTCAGTCTGATTTAAGACTATTAGAGCTTGCATCCAATTCTCCAAATATTCAAAGATTAGTTTTGGGAGGATATTATAAAAGTGAACTTAATAACGAGCCTGACTATTATTTAGATGTTTTATTGAGAGCTTTATTTATGAAGCAATTTACACATGTCCAATTTGTTAGCTGCAGCAAGAATTTTGAATATACTTCGCTCGAAACACGAAGTCCTCTCACGTTAATCCTTACCAAATAAAAAAGCGCCTCAAGCCCCAAAAGGGTTACTCAAAGCGCTTCTCAATTTATAAATTAATTAAAAATTTTATCTAAACAATCCGTAAGGATAGTTGTATGAACCGCAGCCAATTGGTGCTCCGCAGCATGCTGGAGGAGCTGCCACCTGTACTGGGTAAGAATATGTAACTGGTACGTAGTTGGTTACTGGAACATAGCTTGTAACGGGTTGATAGCATGTTTGAGTTGCCATTCCACCGCAACAACCTGTTGGCATCGCGCCACCGTAGTATCCACCGCCACCATAATAGGGCATTCCACCAACGTAGCCTCCGCCCCAACCACCGTAACCGTACATTCTGTCACGTCTCCAGATGGAAGCTCTGTTCCAAATACCAAGTCCCAAAGCTGTTCCGCCAAGGGCAGTACCGATGATTCCCAATGTAAGGGGATCGGCTTTTGTTGGTTGTTGGCTGGGAGCAAACCCCATCAAAAGACAAATTAGAGAAAAGTAAATGGTTAGTTTTTTCAAAAGCATTTTAAAGTTCTCCCCTTTTAGGAATACTGTAATTGTTTATTCGGATCTTGCTTTTTCGATCTAGATTTGATTAGCCCAGATAACCGAGAATGAATCCCCTAAAAAATTAATTCAGGGTTTGCCTTTGGGCTTACAGTCATCTGTTCAAAGATTACTCTTCACCAAATTATTATTTGATTGGAATAGAACTAAGACTGTATTTCCGTATTACTATAACAGGTTTAAATATTGACTATTTACATTTTGAGTATTGGGTCAAGTTAAATTTTTAATAATCACTGCTTACAGCATCATTTTGATTGATTTCTTGGAGCTTAACTTGATTTTCGATTAATTTAGCTTGCTCTTCAGATTTTTCGAGTTCTTTCTTTAACTCTTCGGTTTTTGCATTTGAATCGGCTATGTGTTTTTCTAACTTATCTTTGGCTTTAATAGCTTTGAGTCTGGCTTTGCCAGCCTTAATACGTTGGTTGGCAAGGTCCATTTCGGGTTCGCCGGTTGGGCGGTTTGTTTTGCGTTGGAACCATTGTTCCATTTTGTCCCATCTCGTTGCGGGTGCTTCTCCACCGTCAGGTGAGGCAGAATAAGAATTTGCTGTCCCTCCAGATGAAGCAGCTGAAGGATAAGAATTACCCGAAGGGTATGAATTAGTATTTGAATCACTTAAAGAACTTGATGGATATGAGCTAGAGCTGCTTTCTAAGGTGTCTCCTCCATATTGGTTTCCGCCGCTAGCGTAGGGGTTTGAGCCATAGTCTTGAGCTTTTGATTCTAGGACTGCCACCTCTTGTATTGTTCCTAGAGACACAGTTAAAGCTGTTAAAAAGATTGTGTAAGAAAAAATATTTCTTGTTTTCATGGCTAAATCTATGTGATTCATAAGTTGGCCTCTAACAAAAAATCATAGCTACAACCCTTGTTTAGGGCAAGAGGAGAATTACTTCATTCTTGAAAATTGGCTCTTTGAATTTTTTGTACTATAATTCATTCTTTCAGTTTGTGCTTCCAGCGGGCAAAAAGCCATTTGCCAAAGAAAGATAAAAACAAATTTAACTTTGTAAGAAATTATTTTAAAAGAATCTTTTTAGCTCTTTCTAAGTCATCTGGTGTATCAATACCAAAATGATCTTCTCCCAATTCATTGGATTTATAGACATAAATTTTTAAATTGTTTTCTAAAGCTCTTAGTTGCTCTAGTCTTTCGGCCTTCTCTAGTGAGGAATTTGGAAAACTGCAAAACTTTCCTAAAGATTCTTTTCGGAAAACATAAAGGCCAATGTGCAAATGACCGTTAGCAAGAGGCGCCCGCGAAAAGTAAAGTGCCCGCTTGTGTTCGTTAAAAACGGCTTTAACATTATTTGGGTTTTGCCAATCCTCTAGGTTGTTGAAAGGAGCAACGGCCGTTGCAATATCACAATCGGGATTGTTGAGCAAAGTCTGAATTGTCCCTTCAAGAATCTCAACCTTCATTAAAGGTTCATCCCCCTGCAGGTTTACAATCACTTTGGCTTCTTGTAAATCTTTGGTGGCCTGGAAAATGCGGTCAGAACCGGAAGAACAATCCGCAGGAGTCATAACGCAGTCTGCACCAAAGGAAGTCATAACATCAAATATTTCTTGGCTATCGGTCGCAATGATGATTTTTTGAGCCAGTTTACTTTGCTTGGCTTTTTGCCAAGTCCACCACAAAAGCGGATAATCTCCAATCGGAGACAAGAGTTTTTTTTCTAGACGGGTGCTTTGGAGGCGGGCTGGAATGGCAATTAAAATCATGAGAATCAAGAATTGTCTGAATTTAAGAGATTATAGCGGAGTCACAAGGCTTTAGCTCGCTAATTAAGACTTAATGAATCACGGTTAAATGGCTTATGAGCACAACCGAAAGATTGAAGAAATACAAGGATTTCCACTGTCAGAATCACCTACAAAGCTAGGCAAGTCACTTAAATATTGGCGTAAATTCCTAAAAAAGCATTACTTAAAGCAGTTTTTGTCGAATATCAGATTGTACGCAATTTAGTTTTTTTCCTTCTTTTTATGCGTTTAAGCGAAGAATTCAAAACTATAACTGAACAACTCAATGAGTTGTACCAATACAAGCGCTTTCTCGAAGAAAGAATTTCCATTTTGGAATTTAAGCTTCAAGAAGTCGGTGAAATGATGGACTTTGTAGATACTCTCAATGAAAAAGCCAGACAGGCCAATCAAGATGTAAAAAATCAGGATGAATGAGCCTAAAGATATAAGCTTCAACGCTTATTATTTAAAAATTAAAACTCTTTTAAATCAATCTCTAAGCTTTCTGGCAGATAAGCTTTAATCTCCTGAACCAAAGCGGATAATTTGCCCTGTCCTCTAATTACAAACTCTAAGCTTTCGCTCGATTTCTCGGTGAGTTCAAGCAATTTAAAACCCTGATTCTTAAGGCTTGTTTCGAGCTTATTCTCAAGCGAGCTCAATTCTGTATGGTCTATTTCGTTTTTTAGTTTAATCTTTAGCAGCCAGGTCATGCGAGGTCTTCTAAAGGTCCTGGAGACTCTCCTGAAAACAAAAAGAAAAGTAAGTGTAAGTAAACTAACTATTAAAGCGGCGGCAATTTCTTTCATTCCGCAGGCCATACCAATAGCGGCTGATATCCAGACTGTTGCAGCTGTAGTTAAACCGTGGACCTTGTCTCTTTCTTGAATAATAGCGCCTCCGCCCAAAAAGCCTATGCCGCTTACAATTTGTGCTGCTATTCGGGTTGGGTCTCCATTGGGGATATTCGCCACACTATCAATCGAGATGACTGTAAATAAACAAGAACCAAGGCTCACCAAGGTGTGAGTTCTGAGGCCTGCCCCTTTGTCTCTTGCTTCTCTTTCAAGCCCGATTAAAGCTCCAAATAAGCCGGCTGCTAAAAAACTAAAAATATGTAAACTGGATACTGTTGCTAAACTCATGATAGTTGTTAAATGAACCTTATGAGGCTCACTAGATTTTTAAAAAGGAAATTATTTAGTAGTTCAATATTAGAACAATTATTAATTCAAATAACCCAGAAAGTAAAATCTCCATTCGTTCTAGAATAAAAACTCATTCATTAAATTGATAAAGCGTATTTATTGTTTTTTTGTTTTCCCCATTAAAACCCCTTAATTGTGGTGTTAGCTTTTGTCAAATTTACCTTCAGGTTAAAAATTTTTTTGAACTCAAGCAATAGATCGACTTTTCTGCTTAAATGTTTTAATGAGCATTTTTATGTCTTAGTCATCTTAGCCAATCTATCTCCGCAATACGGTAGCAATGAGCAAATCGAAAGACAAAAGTATTAATCCTTTTTTGAGCCTTAAAACTTTTTTGGTTGTCGCACTTTGGGCTATTCAAGTCTTGTTCTTGCAGCTTTCGTCTATGGCTTATACTGACGTAAAACAATCGGATTGGTCTTACGATGCCATTAATGAATTAACTTCAAAGTATGGTGTTTTAATGGGCTATCCTGATGGGAAGTTTAAACCCAAGAAAAACATTACCCGCGAAGAAGCAGCCGCTGAACTTTTCCAGTTGATTAAATGGGTGGAGAACCATCCTACTTCTGTTGCTGTGGATGATTTAAGACGCATGAATTCCTTGATTAACGAATTCCAGGGTGAATTAATGCAACTGCAAAACGAGGTTCGTGCAATTAGGCAAGACACCGAAATAATGAAGACTCGCATTGAAGAAATTGATGCACGCCTCGATTGGAACGTAAAAAACAGAGGTTTGGTTCATACAGTTGTAATGGGAACGGGTAAATTGCTGGTTGGGGCGGGTAAAGATGTAATAACTCTTGGCAAAGGTACGGTTTGGCTCTTCACCTTTGGGCGGGTAAATCTTTTTAATAATCCAAACAAACCGCCAGATCCAATAGATAAAACAAACAGATACAATGGCCCAATTCAGTTTCTTAATGGCTCTGCACTCTAAGTTTTTTGGTGTAGTCTTGACAGACTTTCCGCTTTAAATGCCTTATTAGAGAGCATAATTAAAAGATAAATGGGTATTTTAAATTAAGCTAAAGAATTAAATATTATGAATGTTGAAAATAAGGACCAAGGTTTGAGCAGTATTCCAATTACTCAGAGAAAGCACTCTCACCATTCACGCGATTCTTTCTTGATTGTTGAGGATGATAGAACGGGGATGGATTTGGAGACGCTGAAGAGAGCCTTCATC
>JANRMG010000231.1:0-11046 GCA_033761855.1 Candidatus Caenarcanales bacterium | reverse complement strand
CACCCGGAAAGGCATAAGATTCGGTTCGAGTGGTAGCAAGATCAAGAGAGATTCCTTTAAACAAAACCCTCGCTGTTCCGAAGGCAGGATGCAGGGACTGGATTTCCAAAAGACCTTTTTTCGAGAGCATTTGTGCCAGTTCTAAAGCATTAAAATCAATTATTAAATCATAATCAAAAACAGATTGGGAAAGCAGTAAGTCCCTAATCACACCACCAACCAAATAAGTGGTAAAACCCTCATCACGAGCCAAGTCTGCAAACTCGTACAAAAATTTTGGAATATTTAATTTAAGGTCAGGATTAGGGTAAACCACCGAATATTAAAGCAATAAACGTGCATGAAAAAAATATCAATATCTTCATTTAATCATGGAAAGCAATTTAAAAAATCAATCTGAAGAAGAAACTAGAGAATCTGAGAATCAGAGACAGGAAGAGGAAGATTGGACTTTAGACACAATCAAAGGCGATAGTTATCTTGAGAAAAGAAAACCCTTTTTTGCCGATGAAGTATACAAATTTGGAGCGGGGTTTGCAGCCTTATTAGCCATTACGGCTCTGCTTGCCAACCATTTTGTTGGTAAATAAAAGATAAACCGCAAGAACAAGCGCCAAAACAAAAATTAAATGTATTTTGTAGCCATTCACCAATTGATAGCTACCCAGAAAACTATAGGCAAGCAGCACCGGAAGAGTAAAGCCAAAGGAAAACCAATTTACAATCTTGCCTGCACTCTCTGGATCTGCATAAACATAAATCAAAACTAAAGAAATTAACAAGCAATAATCGTGTTCATTCAGGTAAGGAAAAGAAAGAAATAAAAACAAATTTATAAGACAAAAATATAAAGATTGAATTTTCAATAACCGAAATGTGCCGTCAGGGACCTGCTCCCGTAAGGCACATTGACCGGATGTACCATCAGAAAATTCTGGGGTTCGGGGATAGTTCCCCGAGAGCGGGGTCGTTAGGGGCTGGCGGTAAGCCCCTAACACCAACCATCCAGACTTAATCAGAATCACGAAAATTAATAAAAGACAAAAACCAATAAAACAAGTCACAAAAACACCAGACAAAGTGGAATCACCGAACCAAAGAAGTATTTGACCTTTGATACTCTCTGCCCATTGATTATTAGTTGCAAGCTCTGGGACATACCAATCATTATTCATAGGTAATAGCAACTGTTGAAAAGTTTGAAAATAGTTTACAAAACCCTCGCTACCAATCCACAAATAAGCAAAACCAAGAGAAACCAAAGTAAATCCAAAGGCATATAGTGATGATTTAAAATCCCCAAAAAGCAAAACCACCACCAAAAGAGGCAATCCAATGTGTATCTTTAAAAGCGCCACCGAAAGAGCGAAGCCAGCCCATAAATACTTTTGTTTACTTGCAAAATAAAAATAATAAAAAAACGAAAGCGCAACTAACAAAGAAAATTGCCCTTGGAATAAAGCTTGTCTAAGCGGAATTAGAGAGACTAAACCCAAAAGGAAAACCCAAAAAGTTTGGCTCCGAAAGTTATTTTTAAAGACATCTTTAAAGGCTAAATAAACCGCAAGACCCAAAAGGAAAACAGAAATAACATTGATTAAAAACCAAGCAAAGCCAATATCAAAGCTCGAAAGCAAATAAACCAACCAAAGCGAGTTGGGAGAATTGTAAAAATAAATATGGTTCAACTCTGGCTTTGCAAGAAACTGTTTATCTTGTTGGTTTAAAAATTTTTGCTCGAAAGTTTTTTTATAAGTTTTTTTATTTATATCTTTGGAAGCGGCATAAAGTTCTTTAAATTTTTGTTCTTGAAATTTGTAATCATAAAGTTTATTAGCTTCCTTTGAATGGAGAATTTGACCAGCGAGATTGTAAGCGGCAAAGTCAAGCCGATCCGATCGCTGATTGGCAAAAAACCAACCTCTTTGCAAAGTAAGACAAAAAGTAAAACTAGCCCACAAAGCTACAACACAAAGAACTCCCAGAACAAAGATTTTAAATACTTTAGAATTTGTTTTTTCCATCATAAACTCTCTTCCAAAGGCAATTGATTGGTTATGGGCTTGCTCAATAGCCCTGATTGGCAAAACTCCAATTTAGACCACAAGAATATTGAGGTAGTTAAAGCAACTATCCACAAAACATGCAGATGGTAAACATAAACCAATGCCTCCGCCCCGAACATAAGCTCTAGAAGGACAGGTAGAAAGGAACAAAAAAACGAGAACCACAAAATGATTTTTTTTGCGCCTCCCTCGTTGCAGAGCATGGCCACAAGTAAACAAAAAACTATTAAGCTGTATTCATGAGTGTGATGATATTGAAAAAGAAAAAAAGAAAGTAAAGTCAACAAAGCAAATCTTAGAGGATTTACCTGACGACATTGTTCTTTAGAGGCAATCCAAATCATGCTACCCAAAGCACAAAGTGAAACACTAATCGTGAGGATTTTGGAAAGTTTTGCAACCCATAAACCACAAGCAGACACATTGGTGAAAAAAAGTAAAGTCCAATCCAAAACCGGATAAATAGGCTCCACCGGACGAGGAGCCCAAAGACCAATTTTAAATATGTTAGACAATTGCAAAAAGGCAAGAAAGTAATCTTTAACACCCTCAAAACCGATGATTGGAAGAGACAATCCAAGCAGTCCAAGAGTAAAGAGTAAACCGTAAAATACTGCTTTAAAGTCTTTTTGCAACAAAGTAATAAGAAACAAACCTATTCCCAATTGCGGCTTTAGAAGGGACAATGCTAAGAAAATCCCAGATTGTATAGGTCTTTGGCGTTCGTGAAAAAAATAGTAAAAGAAAAAACAACTACAAATTAATACCGATATCTGTCCGTGGAAAAGTGCATGATTCCAAGGCTGAAAGCAAAGAAGAGATGCTACAAAAAGAACAATCCAAAATTTAGAAAGATTGTATTTTTTAAAAACCAAAAATATAGCCAAAAGCAAAACACCCACCGAAAAAGCATTAAGCAAAATATATAAATTTAAAAGTGAAAGAGGGGCAAGCAAAAGCCCAAATAATGAAGCTTGAGGAGGGTAATAAAAATTCCCAGCTAAAGTAGATCTGTCTTCTAAAAGCTTTAGGTCATTGTTTGTAAATTTAAGAAATTTATTTCCCGTGAAAGGCTCAAGAGAGTTTGAAAGATAATGCTTGAATAAATCTTTTGAGTGCAAGTCTTGAAAACGATAATCGTACAAACGCTTTCCAAAGCCTTTTTTAAGAATTTGGGTCACATTGAAATATGCCGAAATATCGAGGCGCTGTGGCCTATGTTTTGCAAAAAAAAGTCCTCTTTGTAAATAAAAAGAGGAATACCAAAAACCAAAAATCAAAAGCAAAATGCAAAGAAAAGATTTTAAGCTAGTTACAATTTGACTTTTTACTTCTTGCTTCAACTTTGGCTTAAAAACTCCTTTTGAGGGTTTTAGGGATTTCCTTATCATTACTATTTTTTTACCCTTTTTTGGGCGAATTTTTACTACAAAATCGTTACACCTAAAAAACAATTTGAGCGCTATAAATTTGATTAGGCTCTTAAAATGGTACAAACATATGAAAACACCTATGGAAACAAAAACCGAAAACGGAATAAAAGTAAATCTGGGGATCGAAAATAAAAATCTCTCTCAAATCTATAATATTTTAAACACCGTATTAGCTGATGAATACATTCTTTACACCAAAACCAGAAACTTTCACTGGAATGTTGTTGGGCGCGACTTTATTCAACTTCACGAGTTTTTTGAAAAACAATATGAACAACTCAATGAAGTAATAGATGAAGTCGCTGAAAGAACAAGGTCTTTGGGCGGAAAATCCAATGGTTCACTTAAAGAGTTTGCTGATCAGACAAGATTGCAAGAAATCTTAGAAAAAAACCTAAACTCTGGACAGATGCTTCAAATCTTGCTTAAAGACCACGAAACTATAATCCAAGAATTAAGGCAAGACTCTGAGAAATGCGAAGAACTCGGTGATATGGGTACCAACGACTTTTTAGTTGGTATAATGGAAACCCACGAAAAAATGGCTTGGATGATTAGAGCTCATATTGAGTAGACCTCACTCCCTGCCAAACGCAATTTATTGTTGTTTTGGTATTCATCTTCAGTGTATCCTGCCTATTGGCTGTTTGACGGGCAAGAGGATCTTTTGCTAATTTGCCACTTTCAAAAGGCTTAGGGTGTGATTCCAGCTTTCAATGGGCAAATCAATTATTCGACCTTTTGATTATTTTAATATTTTGAAGTTTCTGAGGTTGTTTTAGCTTTACTTATTACTTTCTGAACCCTCTTACTTTGAGACTTTTGAGAAGTATTTTCGGTCGAACTTTTCTTTTTTAAGGGTAGTGAACCTCTGGCGCGGCTTGTAAATCCAGCACTCAAGTCCTTGGTTCCAAGACCAATCCGAATGACCGGAGCTTCAAGAACCTGCTTATTTAGAACATCCACCATCCTGGCTTTTTCGGCCAGAATCAAGAAGTCGGCTTTTTTCTCGGGAACTGCTTTATTCTGAAAAACAAAAAGATTCCGCCCCCAGCCACGCTTAGCACCATATTGAACTTCCACCAACTCCTCATCGGTGTTTTGGTGTGCGGTTAAAGTACTCTCGTTTTCGTTTTGCACTTTATTCTCGATGAAATCAGCCCAAACATTCATGGTTGATTTGGCAATAGGCTTGTCCGAAGCTTCTAAGGATGGATTTGAATCAGAGTAAGGCACAGCCAAAAATGACCTAAAGCCCGTGCTCGAAAGCTTTTGCACCAAAGTTGTTTTGCTAAAAGTATTATAATTTACTTGCTCTCCGCTTATGGCGGTTCCATCGGTTTTAGTAATTTGGGCTGGCTTATCATCAAAAGCCAAAATTTGCAGGTCTTCGGAGTTAGGAAAATAATTTATGACCTTACCTTCCCCTCTGGTTCCATCAGGTTTTACGAAGTAAGCATTACCCGAAAAAACGGCTTTTTCGTTTTTGCCATTTAGAGTGAAAAACTCGGCTTTCTCGGACTTAACATCAGCTTCGGCTTCTAGAGTGGTTACAACCTGCCCGCGTGCTTCCATTTGCTTAGAGAGCTTATCTGCAGCCAAAATTTTTGGAGAAGTTTTTGTAGAACTTTTTTTGGAATTTGGCTCTGAATCAACAGGACCATTTTGCAAACTTATATCTTGCTCTTCCGAAACAATGGTAATTTTTTTGCTCTTTTCGTTTTTGGGATCAAACTCTTGTGACTTTACGCCGCCCTTGGCAAAAAGCATCTTTTGGTCTGTATCAATCAAAGCCTTGGGAGCTTGAATTTTTCTTTTTCCATCAAAAGACTTAATGTCCACATTGCCCGTTGCATCAACCAAACTAAAATTTTGTGTCTGCGGATTCTTATTGAAAAAAACCTTATCGGCCTTTAGCGAATAATCTTTACTTACAATCTCGCTGCGCTCAAAGCATTCCACACGGTTATATTCGCCGCTTCCATCTTTATAGGCAATTAACTTTTTGGTTAGGACGGTATACCTTTCGGCGCCAGCAGTGCTCACAGAGACGTTACCATCAAGAACCAGCCTATCATCAAGGATCTCTAAAGAATCAGCATGATTTATCTCTAACTGCTCCGACTCCGCAGAAACCACAAGAGGTGAGAAAAGAAGAGTTATTAGAAAAAAAACTTTAAGAAAATTTCTCATAAAAATTTGAGAGTAAAAAATCTAGTGAACAAAACATATCGTCAGGAAATCAGAGGGTAAAGCCTCACCCCCTGCCCCCTCTCCAAATTGGAGAGGGGAGGGAGCTTCGCAAGAAGCGGAAGGGGTGAGGCTCATCTCAAACCTTAGATTTTGATTCTACATTTTAGTAACTAAAAGTTTAACGGACTCAACCCATATTGAACACCATTCAATTTTCACCTGAAATTTCACCGAGCGCAGCTTTAAATTTAGCCAAATTAATAAATTCATCCACACTAATCTGCTCTGGCCTCAAATCAGGTGAAACACCGGCCTCAATCAACTGCTGCGAAGATAAAATTTCTTTTACACAGTTAGAAAGCTTTTTCCGGCGACTCATAAAAGCCTTTTTCACGATGATCCTAAATAATTTTCTTTCTTTTTCATTCAAGGGCACCACTTTAGGAACTTGCATGGGAGTAATCCGCACAACACCAGCATCCACTTTAGGCACTGGATGAAAATACTTGGCCGGCACTTTAAACAAGAACTCAACATTACATTTGGAATGCACCAAAATACTTAACGGACTGTAAGCTTTACTTCCGGGCCCAGCGGCTATTCTTTCGGCAACCTCGTACTGGAACATTAAAACCATTTCTTTAATTCCATCAATCTGCCAGTTTGGGTTGTCCATCTCTCCTAGAAAATTTAAAAGTATTTGCGTTCCCACATTAAATGGCAAATTTCCCGCCACCGAAAAAGGCTTGGCAAGAGAATCATAGTCAAATTGCAAAGCATCACAATGAATTAAATTTAGTGCTGAATGAGACTTTATGGTCTTTAGAGCCTCTTGGTCAAAGTCCAATGCTGTGACTTTGTAGCCTCTTTCAAGAAGATTTTCGGTTAAAAATCCAGCTCCACAGCCAATTTCCAATAAATTATTAGTCAAAGACGGATTCAAAGAATCAGCGATTTTAATTAAAGTCTCTTCGGAAGTTAAGAAATTTTGCCCCAAAGACTTTTTGGTCTTGAATTTTCTCGCGCGGTCTAAATATGAAAAAAAGTTTTTTTTATCTTCGAGAGACATATTATTAAGAGTAATTACGTTCTAGCGCGATGGAAAGGGTCTTTTAACTGACTTAAAACTTAAGTAATTTAAAAACAAAATGATAATGCTAATAAATTATTTAAATGTATTTGCAAAAGTAGCTTGTGTAATTGTACGAACTTGGTAAAATAAATAAGCCAAATATTTAAAATTACTCAAATGAAAAGACGTAGTTCTGTAAAGAAAATTTGTCCAAAGTGTAAACTTGTTAAGCGCAGTGGCGTTTTATACGTTATTTGCGAAGAACCAAGACACAAGCAAAGACAAGGCTAGGTCTTGTCTAGCTGAATTTGTGGCAGATTTTCATTAATACACAATCTAAGACACAACCCAACCAAGACACAACAAAAAGTTACAAAGTAAAGAAACAATAACCAACAATGACTAGAATAGCCGGAGTAGATGTCCCATCAGAAAAAAGAGCAGAAGTCGCTTTAACCTACATTTATGGAATAGGCAGACAACTATCTAAAACCATTCTCACGGACTTAAACATAGACTTTAATACTAAAGCTAAAGCCCTTACCCCTGAGCAAGTCAATCAAATCCAGAAGTACATTTCTGATAAAGAATGGCAAATCGAAGGAGACTTACGCAGAGAAATCAACTCTCACATTCACCGTTTGCTCAGCATTAGCTGCTATCGCGGAATAAGACACCGTGAAGGCTTACCCGTAAGAGGCCAAATTACCCGTAACAAGGGTGGCAAACGTAGAGAAAGAAGAAGAAAACGTATGTCGTAAGCTAAATTTTATTGTGAATTTTCACTAAAGATTACAAAAAATGAAACTTTAAAAGGCCTTTTTTGAATTTTTCGTGACGATTTGATAAAATATTTGTTTCAATTTTCGAATAATTCTAATTTACTGCTCTTCACAAAAATTTAAGATAATGTCGACACCAACCAAAAAGAAAAAAACTAAGCACAAAGTAACTCACGGACACGCTTATATTCAGTCCACTTTCAATAACACAATCATCTCTATTACTGATACAAACGGTGATGTTATTTCTTGGGCAAGCGCTGGAGCCTGTGGTTTCAAAGGTTCTCGTAAAGGTACACCCTTTGCTTCGCAATCTGCAGCTCTCAAAGCTGGTAAAGAAGCCTTCACCACTTACGGTTTGAGATCAGTAGCTGTTTATGTTAGTGGACCAGGCGCTGGTAGAGAGTCAGCTATTCGTTCACTTCAATCAGTCGGAATTGATATTCAATCCATTCGCGACATTACTCCCGTTCCTCACAACGGTTGTAGAGCACCTAAGAAAAGAAGAGTTTAATCATAAAGCTATTTTAAGAACTTACTAAATTACCAATCAAAGACTATAGGAGAAATAATGGACACCTCGATTAAATGCACCGAAACAAAAAACTTAGAAGACGGAAGCCAACTCTCTTATTTTGAGATTGAGCCTCTTGAGAGAGGTTTTGGAATCACTCTCGGCAATACTTTACGCCGTATTTGCCTTTCACACTTAGAAGGTACTGCTGTAACTAGCGTTAGAATCGAAGGCGCAACCCATGAATTCTCTACTCTTAAAGGAGTAATGGAAGATGTAGTTGAAATTATTCTTAATTTAAAATGTTTGGTTTTTAGAACAGATTTAGAAGAAATTTTTACAGTCAGAATTGATTTTCAAGGTCCTGGAGATATTAAAGGAAAAGATTTAATTCTTCCAGCTGGCGTTGAATTAATAAATCCAGGACAACACATAGCTACAATTACAGAAGCCAGATCCTTTGTAGCTGAAGTTACTGCGGTAAAAGGCAAAGGCTATGTTTTAGCTGACGAGCAATTTTTGCTTAACAAATCAATTGACATTATTCCTCTCGATTCGTCATTCATGCCAATCAAGAGATTCTCTTACAAGATTGAACAAATAAGAGTAGGCGAGTCCAGCGAGCCATCAACCAATAAATTTGAAAAACTTTTGGTTGAAATGGTATCCAATGGAAGTATTGATCCAGAGAAAGCCATGAGCCATGCAGCCAAACTTATGGTTCGCAAGCTCAATCCTTTCTTGTTATTGTCTGGTGAAGGCATTCAGCCTCTTCCAGTTAAAGAAGAAGAACCTGAAGTGGTTGAAGATTACTCTAATGTTGGCATTGAGAGCCTTAATTTATCGGTAAGAGCGTACAACTGTCTTAAGAGAGCAAATAAAAATTCTCTCCAAGATTTGCTTGAAATGACAACTGACGAATTAATGAGCATTAAAAACTTCGGTAAAAAGTCAGCAGAAGAAGTTATTCAAACTCTTAACGATAAAGGATTTTTCTTATCTGATGACCCCAGAAAAGCTTCTCAAGCACCAGCTCCTGCACCAAAGGCCAACCCAAGTGGTGGGTCTTTCAATCCTCCTCCATTCGGGATGATTTTGAGATAAATTCATATATAACAAAGGCTAAAAAAGCTTAATAAAAGCTTAAAAGGACATACAAATGAGACACGGATTAAAAAGAAACAATTTAAATAGAGCCAAAGATCAGCAGCTAGCTCTCATGAGATCTTTAACCAGAGAGCTAATTAAGAATGGTCATATTGAAACTACTCTTAGCAAAGCTAAAGTTCTAAGATCTTTTATAGAAAAAATTATTACTAAAGCCAAAAAGAGTAATTCAGCGGCCGAACCTTCCGAGAAGCTTCATTACATCAGATTAGTTAGAAAGCATATTGCTGCCGATGTTTTAGATACACTTCTTGAAAGAGCTAAACCATTAAAGGATAGAAATGGTGGTTACACTAGAATTTTAAAAACATCCAAAAGAGCTGGAGACGCCACCCAAATGTCTATAATCCAAATTCTAGATAATTAATTTATGATATTTTAAAAGTTACTAAAGTATCAAATTATGTCCTTTAAGTCAGCATCCAACCCAAATAATAAATCTTCTTCCTCTAATAATAAGGCCTCACAAATTGTCGGAGCTTCATTATCAAATGTAGCCGGTTCCCAAGTTAAACGTTCTTACGAGACTAAGGATGGACAGAAACTATCATCAATTGCTCCATCTGATGAATTCAGGGCTTTTTGGGGAAATAATGTTGATCCTTCATGGTTTGAGGGGAAGCGTCCTCTTTCACCTTTTTTAATTTTTATTGCGGTTTTAATTATTCTTAATTTGTATCTCTGCAGCAGACTTATATTTGCTCCTGGTGAGTTTCAACAAATGTTTACATCAATGACTTCTCCAGAAGAATTAGAGTCAACCTCAAAAATTTCTAAACTTCAAACTTTTGAAGACGAGAAGTATATTCTTTCTGAAAAGGAGTCTGAAAAAGATAAAACAGAAGAACCAAGCGCAGAAACAGAAGAAACAATTGAGGAAGACAATTCGATAAAAACGAATAAAGACAATAAATCAAAAAAAAGATAAAGATAATCATTCTCTCACAGTAAGTAAGAACCAAATAATTAGATTCCAAATAGTTAGATTTAAGGGAAACAATATTTGTGCTCCCTAGAATTTATTAATTTTAAACACCAAAAAACAAAGAGAAATTTTACTCTTAGAAATCTAAACTAGCAGGATGCATTATTTACTAAATCCCCCATTTAATGATTAAAAAGGGATTTAGCAACTTTCCTTCAAATGAAGAATAGGTGAGGCAAGCAGAAAAAACAAGCCAAAGAGTTAAATACCAGAACCAACTAGTTTGAACTTTCCGTGTTTGCACCAGAAATATATTCAAGAATTTCTCCAACCAAATAAAGAGAACCAGACACAACAATCACAAAATCTTCAGTTTGCTCCAAGACATATTCAACTCCTGCTTTCAAAGCATTTTTTGGATTACCATGACAATCAAGAACCTTAGCCTTCGAATTTGTTTTAATAAAGTTTTTCATTTCATCAAAACCAATACTCCGCTCTGGTTCAGTGGGAAAGGTAAGAATGATTTCATCTTGTGGATGAATTAGAATGCTTAACATTGATTGATAATCTTTATTAGAGAGAAACCCCAAAATCCACAGTTTTTTATGCTTGGGATACTCTTGCTGCAAAGACTCTCTGAGGGCTTGACCTCCGGCCACATTATGAGCACCATCAAGAACAATTTTTATTCCCTCATAACACATTTCCTGAAACCTTCCGGGCCAGTTTTGGGGAGAATAAAGAATATTTCTAAGCTCTTCTGGACTGAGTTTCACTTGATTTTCTGGAGGCAATTGTTTTTGTAAATAAAAATAAGCATTCAAGGCTAAAAGTGCATTTTTCTTTTGATAATTCCCTCTGAGACCCAGACTAAACTCATCCAAAGAGAAT
>JANRMG010000230.1:0-5126 GCA_033761855.1 Candidatus Caenarcanales bacterium | reverse complement strand
TTGTAGGTGAATCTTTATTTAAATTTCTTAATGGTATAGGTGTGGAATCAAAATCTCTTGGTGTATCTTTAACTGATTCTAAATTATCTTTTTTTTCATAAACATTTTTAAAACGCAAATGAATTTCTTTCATTTTTTCTAAATCATGATTTTCTTCCGCTTCTAACCATTCTAATTTTGTTCTTAATAATGGTAAATCAGGAAAAAAATCACGTTGAATAATATGATTAAGTGATTCAATATAATTTTCTTCTGTTAAAACTTTTTCTTTAGAAAGACCAATAATAATAGGTGGAGCTGCTGCTTGTGGGGCGGCTTTAGGTTTTCAGAAAGCAACAAATCCATTGCTTTTTTGTGCTCATGGTTATGCAGGCGAGAGAGCTTCCGCAGGAAGTACTCATGGACCTGAACTGGTTGGCTCTTCTCAAAAAATGATCATGCATTTAATAAGAGCCTTTGGATTACAGCTTGAGGAGGCAACTGTACCGATTCATCCTGAAGAAATCTCAGCCAGGCCTTGTTTCATAGATGTCGATGGTAGTGTGTTTTCAACGACACAAGTAATTGAAGCTCTTACACCTTTTGAAAAACATTTGGAAGGATTGAGAGAGCAAATCAAAACCAATACCAAAAAATTTCTTCATTATGACTTAATGACCATTGAAGAGCTGTTGAATAATTTTAGAGACCTTGATTATTGGGCCAGAAGATATCTGGAAGTTAATTGTCAAGCTGAAAAGGGAGTTTCTATTTCTGAGCAATCTGCTTTAAATCTTTTAAATAAGATTATTCCTTATTGGCCCGGAGAGCTTTACTCTCACGAAAACTTGCGTATTAAAAACGGTGGCTTTCCTTTGCTCTTTCAAAGACTAAAGCAAGGTTTAGAAAAGCTGGGTGTTCAGTTTAAAGAATCCCATAAATTAACAAAAATTGAGCCTTGGGATGGTGACAGACTGGCTCTTTATTTTCGTGATTCAGAGGGCGATTTGCTAAGGTATATTTCGTCGGCGTCAATCTTAGCTCTTCCTTTCTACGATTTATGTAAAATTGAAGGCTTAGAAAAGCTTTTAAATCCAAAAATTTTTCAATTTATCTCTCAACTTGCCGGTTCAGGAAGTGATTTAACAAAAATAGAAATATCATCGATTGATGGCAAACCCATTGGAGAGCACCTAAATTCGGTTTTTGTTTCAGGATTAGATTTTAATTCGGAATGGTGGAGAGTTCAAGAAACACCTTATCCCGACCAATCGACTATTCGTGGGTTAATTTATGGTACGTAAGATCAGAAAACTCTTACTCAAACAATTGCAACTATTCTCGGACAAAACAATTTAAATATTCAAGCCACTGACTGGAAATCAAGAGGAGGTGCCTATTTGGGGCCAAGGGTAGGTGATTGGTTTAGATTCTCCCAAATGCTCAATTCATGGGGACTTGCAATTGATTCACGGTCTGGTCAATTGGCAATAACAAATGGAAGTCTCGATCCAAAAGGTAAAAAACCTGATTATATTGATACAGCAATCAAAGCTGGCTTCAGAACAGCTTTGTTAAAATAAAAAAACAATAATCAAAATAGATTTATAAATGAATTAAGTAGGGTAAATTGAAAGAAGTTAGCTACAAATTTGGATGATTACACAAACTTATCAAAACATCATAAACGGAAGCCTTAAAGATTCTTCTTCCAAAGAGTTTTTCGAAAAAACTAATCCAGCCAATACCAGCGAAATCCTCGGTAAGTTTCCAAAGTCAAACGCTGCCGATCTTGATGAAGCGGTTAAAGTGGCCAAAGCTGCTTTTGAAATCTGGAAGCAAACCCCCGCTCCAAAACGCGCTGAAGTCTTGTACCGCGCTGCTGAAATCACCATTGAACAGAAGCAAGAACTGGCCGAAATTTTAACCAAAGAAACGGGTAAGCCAATTTTAGAAGCCCTCGGAGAGATTCAGGAGGTAATTGATACTTATCTCTTTTTTGCCGGTGAGGGCCGCCGGATTTATGGAATGACAGGCCAGAGTGAATTGGCTAATAAATCCATCATCACTATTCGCCAACCAATTGGTGTTTGTGGAATGATTACGGCCTGGAACTTTCCTTCGGCTGTGCCCAGTTGGAAGATTGCACCTGCCTTGATTGCGGGCAATGTGGTTGTTCTCAAACCCTCGCAGCAGGCACCGATTTCTGGCTATCGTTTGGTGGATAATTTATACAAAGCTGGCCTACCAAAAGGCTGCGCCAATCTTGTGTTTGGAACAGGAGAATTGGGACAGCTCATCTCAGAGCATCCAGAGATAAAAGTAGTGAGTATAACTGGTTCAGTCGAAATTGGTAAAAAAGTTTATGAAACCTGCGGCCGTATGCTGAAAAAATGTGCGCTCGAACTCGGTGGTAAGAATGCAATTGTTGCTTTGGAAGATGCTAACCAAGACTTGCTTTTGGAAGGTGTCCTTTGGGGGGCCTTCGGAACAGCGGGTCAGCGTTGCACTTCCACCAGTCGTCTTATCATTCAACAATCCGATTGGTCGGGCAAACTCATCGAGCGTTTAGCTAATGCTGCTAAAAAGCTAAAGGTTGGAAATGGTCTTTTAAAAGAAACTCAGGTTGGGCCCATCATTTCGGAGTCACAACGCAAATCGATTCATGGTTTTGTGGAGAGAGCCATTAAAGAGGGTGGAAAAGTTTTAACCGGAGGAAAGCCTCTTTCGGGAGGAGATTATGACAAAGGCTATTTTTATGAGCCAACCATAGTGGCTGGCGTAAAACCCGAAATGGAGCTTGCATGCAAAGAAGTCTTTGGCCCGGTTTTGGCCGTAATTGAAGTCTCTGATTTCGAAGAAGCGCTTAGAGTAGCCAACAACACTGAGTATGGATTATCGCTTTCGATTTATACTAAAAACGTTAATCTTGCTATGCAGGCTTCTAATCGTCTAGAGTCTGGGCTTGTTTACATAAACGCTCCGACAATTGGTGCCGAGTGCGGTGGTGCGGCTGCCTTTGGTGGCTGGAAGAATACCGGAAACGGAACGCGGGAAGGCGGAGTTTTGTCTTTGGATACTTATACTCAGTACAAAACCATTTATATCGATTACTCGGATAAGCTTCAGAGAGCGCAGATTGATTGAAGTCTTTACGTTTTTTCTTTTTTGTTTTATACTTTAGTCTTAGTTTTTTCTTAAGGTTTTATATGCGAGTCAAAAACTCTTTTTTAGTTCAAAGTACTTCTTTGGTTAGAAAATTTAAATGTTCGCAGAAAAAAAAGTTGCTTCACTCACAGAATCCCAAAACAAGGTTTCAAATTCCACAAGATATTATAGATTTAATGAAACAAAATAGTAAAGAACGTGGTCTTGTTCACCAGCTTTCGGACACAGGATATATATCTTATGCTGTTGCAAAGAAATTTGCAGGTGACGGGAATACATTTGCATTAGTTGTTACTCATGAAGAAATTTCAGGTTTAATTGATGCAATTAATGAACTTCCTCCAGATTCTACTTTAATAAACAAAGAAAAAATTCTTGGGAGCCTTAAAATTTTTTTGGAAGATTCGCTAAAGCAACTGAGAGAACTGTTAAGAGAAGATACAAATACTTTAAATACTAGACAAGAACCAATAAAAAATTTATTGGAAGGTTTAGAGTCAGGGGATATCCCCTCAACAGAGGAAATAAGATCCGCAAGAAAGGCTGCTCGTCTTGAGCCTTAAAAATTAATAGAGCTGATTTGTTAAACCTTAATTCTCCGCCTCCGGGTCACCGATTTCCGCACCTTCAACATATCCAAAAATGGCTTCGGAATGTCTGTAAAATTTAAATTCAAGCAAATTAAAAAAAGGATCTTCGATGAACATAGTTTTGTGTTCAGTTATCTTTCCGACAAAGCGTGTCTTCGGTTCTTCAATGAATTTTACTTTTTCGCTTTCTAGTTTTTGCCTCAAGTCGTCCCAATCGGCTTCTTCGGTAAATATTAATCCTAAGTGGCGCGGGTAGATGGAACCCTGCGGTTTGAGCTCCTGCTTGGTTATATGAGCCACCAATTGGTGACCATAAAATTCCAGGATGACCGAAGCGGCCGTCTCGCGGCCAGCTTTACAACCGAGCTTATTAACATAAAATTCTTTGGTTTCTTCAATATCCTTTACCGGAAATGCTGCGTGGAATAATACTTGTCCGCTCATGATTTGCTCTGTTCGGTTTATTTTGTTATTCCCATTTTAGCTTTTTCTGAAAATAATCCCCCCTCGAACATAACTGATTAATAAGATCAATGAGGGTTTCTCGGCCCCCTTTATTAAAGGGGGCGCAACTCTTTTTTTCTTAAGAAATTAATGGTGGATGTGGGGAATTACAATCAATGCTTCCTCGCGTCTAAACCAACGGTTACGTATTTATTTGCGCGGTTTACTTTCATTTCAATTAGCGTAGTTGTATTAGGATAAAAGAAAGTCAATCCGCCAGACCCATCGCTAGATCCATTGGCAGATCCATTGTAAGAGCCGCCAATAGAAGTAACTGGAGCGCTTGAATCGTAAATAATTATATTCTGGAGATTATCGGTTTCATAGTAAATTCCTTTATCTATGGCCGGAACCGAAATCTTCATCGTTAGCAGTATGTCTCCACCTAATTCTGCCTTGGCTTTATGGAGTTGGGCAGCAGTCTCATCGAGGTCAACCAAAAATCTTCGGTAGCTTGGATCAATGGTGTGTTTGTGAAAATCCATTGAGATTAGCCGATTGAAGAGCATGCTCCAACGCTGTTCATCTTCTTCGATGTTGTGAACCGTTTTTCCTAAAACAGCGAAATTTTCAATTTGTTTGTCGGCTTTTTTAAGTAAAAAGAATTCAAGGGTAAAATCGTTGACCGGTTCGTCAAAGTCATCTATAGCGTGAATTAAAAATTGTTGAAATTTACTTTTTTTTGTCGTTCTATAGGTTTCTTCAGTAATGGCAGCTAATTCTTTTTTCAGATTTTCAAAAACTTGAGTATCAGCTTTGAGAGCTTTTAAAACGATTTGACTGATTTCACTTTCCTGAGCTGCTTGTTCAATAATGCTTCCGTGATCGACCTTCTGCATTACTCCAAAAGCAAAGTCGTTAATTGGTTGTGAACCGCTCCATTTA